>PWWF01000419.1 GCA_003561595.1 Paracoccaceae bacterium
GAGGCGGCCTCGCGCAGTGCGGGCAGACGCTCGGCGATCAGGGCCTCGGGCGTTGTCATGCCGGTATAGCCAGAGCTGTTCAGCGCCGCGATGGTGCGCCCATCACCGTCGCGGATCGGGACTGCGAGTGCAGTGATCCCGTAATCCAGTTGGTCCACCGTGGTCGCATAGCCCTGCGCACGCACGGCGGCGAGTTCGGCCTTCAGCGCCGCCGGATCGGTCAGCGTGCGGGCGGTCAACGGCTCCAACCGCTCTTCGCAGATCAGGCGCGCAAGCTCAGGCTCGGGCAGTGCTGCCAGCAGCACCCGGCCCATCGATGTCGCATGCGCCGGATACCGTGCACCGACCATCGCAGCGGCCCGGCGCGCGCGCTGGACCGAGACATGGGCAACATAGATCACATCCGCCCCGTCCAGCGTGGCGACTGATGAGGCATCCCCAAAGCGCGCCACCAATTCGCGGAGGTCGGGCTGCAGAATCTCGTCAATCCGGGCGGCGGCATAAAAGGCCGATCCCAGCGTCAGCGCGCGCGGCTTCAGGTGGAACCGCTTGTCGCGGCTGCCGACATAGCCAAGTGCCGTCAGCGTGATCAGCGCCCGGCGCGCCGCCGCCGGGCTGAGGCCGACCCGGCGCGCCACCTCGGACAGGGTCATCTCGGGGTGGGCAGCGTCGAAACACTCAAGGATCGCCAACCCTTTGGCCAGCGCCTCGACAAATTCGGCGGGCCGGTCCTCTGGCATCTGGGCGGGCATCGTCAGCCTTCGGGCGCCAGCACGAAGTCGAATTCGACCACCGCGTCGAATTTCGCCTCGGCTGGCAGGTCCGGGACAGTGCCGCGCGCTGGTGCCAGCGTCGCGATCAGCGACCGGCGGACCCCGAACACGGCGTCATTGTCCAGATATTCCATATTCTCGAAAAACACCTCGGTCGTGATTGCAGCCATGCCGGGATGGCGGATGATGTAATGCAGATGCGCGGGCCGCCATGCGTGCCGGTTGCCCGCGCGCAGCAGCTCGCCCACCGGGCCATCATAGGGCACGGTATAGGGCTTGGGCAAGACAGTGGTGTACCAGTAGCGCCCCTGTTCATCGGTCTCGAACACGCCGCGCAGGTCGAACTTGTCCTGCCCCTGTTCCTGTTCCTGTATCGGATAAGTGCCCGCCCCGTCTGCCTGCCATGTGTCAATGATGGCCCCGGCCAGCGGGTTATGCAGCGAATCCGTGACCTTGCCATGGACCAGCACGGTCACCCCGTCGCGCCCATCGGCCAGATGCGCCCCCAGGTCCTTGCGCGGCGCATCATCCAGATAGAACGGCCCCAGATTGGACCCCTCGGTCGCGCCCCCTTTGGAATTGATCATGTCGACCAGCGCCGACCAGCCCAGCACATCCGACAGCAGGATGAATTCATGCCGCTCGGGCGTGGATATCTTGCCGCAATCATACAGGAACATCAGCACCCGCATCCATTCCTCATGGGTGATCTGATGTTCGCGTGTGTAGTCATGCAGATGCTCGATCAGCCCGTGCAGCAGGCTTTCGAACCGGCTGCCCGGTTCGGTGCTGAACGAGGATTTCACTGCATCGGTGATCGTGAACTGATTGATGTCGCGCATCTTTCCCCCCGGTCTGGCGCTCGCGTCGAAATTGCCGCTTGACCTGAAGGTAGATCGACCCGATATTTTCGGCAAGAGGAAATATTTTCGGTATGCGAAAAGGAGGCTCCATGCGGATCGGAAAGCAGGACCACGCCCTGACAGCCATCGCCACATCGGACGCAGACAGCGTGACTGTGCGCGGCCACGATCTGTGCGATGAGTTGATCGGCAAGATCGACTTTACCGACTATTTCTGGCTGCTGGTTCTGGGCGAGAAACCCACCCGTCCGCAGCGCGCCATGATGGATGCCTGCCTTGTGGCGATTGCCGAGCATGGGCTTGTCCCGTCGGTTCAGGCCGCGCGGATGACACTGGCCGCCGGGCCGGATGCGTGGCAAGGGGCGATGTCGGCGGGGCTGTTGGGCATGGGCAGCGTGGTTGCGGGCAGTTCCGAACAATCGGGGCGCTATCTGGCCGAATTGCTTGCGCGGGCCGGGGCCGAGGGCAGCGATATCGAGCCTGTGGTGATCGCCAGTCTGGAAGAGCACAAGGCCCAGCGCCGCAAGGTGGCCGGTCTGGGCCATCCGCAGCATTCGGGCGGTGATCCGCGCGCCGACCGCTTGCTTGCCATCGCTGATGAACTGGGCGTGTCCGGCCCGCATATCGCGGCCCTGCGCGTGCTGGGCCAGCATGCCAGCCGGATCATCGAGCGGCCCTTGCCCATCAATGTCTCGGGTGCGATCCCGGCCTGTATCCTCGATGCCGGATGGCCGCTCGACGCGCTCAAGGCCGTGCCGCTGCTGGCGCGCACAGCGGGCCTCTCGGCGCATCTGTATGAAGAAAGCCAGCGCCCGATCGGGTTCATCATGTCGCACAAGGCCGATCTGGCCATCGACTATGACGGCAAGCCCTCTGGGAAGTCGAAAGCAGCGGAGTAAGCCCATGAAAATCCTCAAGGATATCCGCGTCGTCGAATTGGGCACCTATATCACCGGCCCGGCGGCGGCAATGCATCTGGCCGATCTGGGTGCCGATGTGATCAAGGTCGAACGTCCCGGCACGGGCGATCCGTTTCGCGCCTTCAAGGGCGGGCTGTATAGCCCGCATTACCAGACCTATAACCGCAACAAACGCTCCATCGCGCTGAACACCAAGGACGCCGATGACATGGCGGTGTTCCGCGAGCTGATCGCAACGGCGGATGTGTTCATCCAGAATTTCCGCCCCGGCGTGGCCGAGCGGATGGGGCTGGGCGAGGATGCGCTGCGCGAGGTGCGCCCCGATCTGATCTATTGCGCCATTTCGGGCTTTGGCACATCCGGCCCCTCGCGCGACCGACCGGCCTATGACACTGTGGCGCAGGCGGCCTCGGGCTATCTGCGGCTATTGACGCCACCTACCAACCCGCGCGTGATCGGACCGGCCATTGCCGATGCCGTGACCGGCCAATATGCCGCGATGGCCTGTCTTGCCGCGCTGCTGGAGCGGTCGACATCCGGCGAGGGGCGGCGCATCGACATCTCGATGCTGGAAGCGATGGCGCATTTCAACCTCGACAGCTTCACCCATTACTATTCGGTCAATGAGGTTATGGGCCCGCTGTCGCGTCCGGTTGTGTCGCAAAGCTACACTTTCGAATGCTCTGACGGGAAATGGGTGGCGATCCACATGTCCTCGCCGCCCAAGTTCTGGGAGGGGATGCTGGCCGCGACCGGGCAAGAGCAACTGGCCAGCGATCCGCGCTTTGCCGAGCGGCTGGACCGGATCGAGCATCAGGACGAATTGATCGAGATACTGACGCCGGTGTTTCGCACGAAAAGCCGGGACGAATGGTGCGCCGCATTGCTGGAGCATGAGGTGCCGCATTCACCCGCCTACGATTCAAACGAGGCGCTGGAAGATCCGCAGGCCGTGCATCTGGGGCTGAAGGTCAGCGCGCCGTCGCAGGAACTTGGCACCTTCACCACAGTGCGCCCGCCCTACAATTTCGACGGCACGCCGGAAACGGATGTGATCGCGCCGCCGGTGCTGGATGAACACGGCGCCGATATCCGCGCCGAGTTGCAACGCCGCAAGACCGGCTGAGCCCCCAAAGGATACCACTCACGCATGAAACGCCTGCTTTTCGTCCCCGGCAGCTTGCGCGCTGCCTCTGCCTCTCGCGCTACCATTGCGGCCCTTGCCGACCGGCTGGATGGCCAGGCTGAGGCTGCGGTTGCCGATCCGGGGGTGCTGCCGCTTTATAATGCCGATGTCATCGACAACCCTGACGTTGCCGACTGGATCGAGCAGATCCGCGCGGCGGACGGGTTGGTGTTCGTGACGCCGGAATACAACTACTCGGTCCCCGGTGTGCTGAAAAACGCCATCGACTGGGCGTCGCGCCCGGCGTTCGAGTCCGTGTTCAAGGGCAAGAAATGCCTTGTCATCTCGGTGTCCGGCGGGGCGCTGGGGGGTGTCCGGGCGCAGGGGCATCTGAAATACATCCTGCACGGCATGCTGGCCGAGGTTTTTGCCGCACGCGAGATCGTGGTGCCCTTTGCCAATGCCAAGATCGAGGATGGTCGCCTTGCCGATGATGCGATCCTGGATTTCGCGGGCGCCACTCTGGAGAGTTTCATTGCCGCGATGGGCTGATGCGCTGCACCTCAAGGGCGCCAGACGCCTCGTGCATGTCCACATCAGCCTCCCCGGCAAACGACTGACGGACGCTCAGCGCGTGCCCCTGAATTGCATCCGGCGCCTGGGGTCACGGTGTCAGCAGGATCGTCGCCTCAATCAGACCGGGGGCGTCGCGGCGCTGGAGGGTCAGTTCCTCCAGCCGGTATCCGGTGGTCTGCTCGAACCGGACCAGCCAGGGCATCAACTCGGTAAAGGCCACGTTATCCAGCCGCAGGCGCATGCCACCGTCTTCCGTGCCCGCCAGATCATCCAGACTGTCGGCCAGCCCGGTCATGCGCAGGCTGTCCTCGACCTCTGACAGGCCGGGCAGCAGCGTGGGCAGATCGGACAGCGCGCCATCAGCCTCGGCGCTTCCCTCCGCGGGCAAGTCAGCGATTTCGGCGCGGGCGCGGGTCAGGAACTCGGCCAGCGCGCGTTCCTCTTGCAGGGTTGCGCGGGCGTCGTGATGGCGCGTCTGCAAGGGCACGATCACGCCCTGCCACCAGCCCAGCGGCAGTGCCACCACCACCAGCGCCAGCATCAACCAGCGCTCGCGCGGGCTGCGCGCCAAAAGGAAACCTGCCAGCCGCCCGATCATTCGCCCGCCCCCGCATCCATGGGCAGCAGCGTCACCTCGCCCTCGGCGGTGCCATCGGGGTTGCGGCGCGCAGGCGCTGCACGCACAGTCAGATCGGCGGCGCGCAGGTCAGCGTCCAGCCGTTCCAGCGCCGACAGATCGGGGGCAGAGAGTTGCAGCTCCAGCCGCCCCTCGGGGTCCAGGCGCAACCGCTCAAGCTGCGCCTGCGATGTGGCCAGCACCTCTGCCGCGCGGAACAGCCGCTCCAGCGGCCCGGCCACAGGCGCCGCGTCACCGGGTTCCGCGCCTGCGCGGCGTTCCGCCAGCACACGGCTGACCTGCGCGCGGATGTCCAGAAGCGGCCCATCGGGAATGAGATCGGCGCGCACATCGGCCACATTCACCGTGCGCTGCGCCTGCGCGTCCTGCACGGCCTGTTGGCCCATATGCCATTCATATCCGGCCCAGCCGATCCCCCCGACCACGATCAGAGCCGCAGGCAGAATGGCCGCGCGCAGGCGCGCCACCATGGTCGAATGCGCATCGGCCACAGGTTGCATCAGGTCCAGCGCCAGTTCGCCATGGCCCAGCACCTGCGGCTGCGCGATCCGGCGGGGCAGATCTTCGGCATCCTGCACGATGGTCAGGTCAGGGGTCGCGGCAAGCGCGTCGTCGATCGCGGCCAGTGGCGGCCCAAGCCGCAGGATGACGGGCATATCCTCTGCGCGCGCGCGGTCCAGATGGGCCAGCATCTGCGCCAGCATCCGTGCGGCCAGCGCGGGCTCGGCGCTGGCACCATCCTGCAGGCCCAGCCGCATCTGCACCGGATCGGCCGCGCCGCCGGTGCGGATGGTCCACATCCCCTCGGCCGCAGGCAGCGTCAGATAGTCGGGCAGCATGGCCTGCGCAGGTGTGCCTGCCAGCGCGCGCGACCACTGGTCCTGCAAATCCGCCGGCACCAATAGCATCGCCTGCCACAGTGCACCCTGCCCCGCCAGCGGCGCGGGGCGCAGTGTCACCCCGTCAGGCGACAGGCCCAGCATGTCGCAGATCCGTCGCCGCGCCACCGCCTCGCGCGCCGCACCTTTCAGCCCTGATGGCAGATCGAGCGTGACCAGCGGCACATCTGCCCCCGGCACCAGCGCGATAAACGGCTCTGCAGGCGGGCGGGCATCCGCGTGAAATGCCCAGAATGGCGCAGGGTCCGCCGACCGGGCCAGACCAGGCAGAAACCCGCGCCGCGCGCGGGGGGGCATCGGGGCGCTCGGGTGTTGTGTCAGCGTCATTGCGGGTCGCTCACGGATATCAGGGCATCACAGCAGGCATAGGGATCGCGGCGTTCCAGCATCACTCTCTGCACCAGTCGCACGCTGTCAAGCTCTGCGCGAGGGGGCGCGGCGCTGCGCGCCACGATCCAGGCCTCAAACCAGTTGGAGGTCACATCCGCCCCGAGCAGTTCGAAAAACGCCGCCGTTTCTGCCCCGAAACGCGCGTCGAGCCAGTCGAACGCATCCTCGCGCGATTCAAACGGGCGCAGGGCGGCAAGCTCGCGCTCCAGCGAGGCGGCTTGCGCGGGCGGACCAATCAGCGCGGCCAGAACCTCGGGTGTCACGGTATCGAGATTGGGGCCAAGCGTATCGGGCAAGCTGGTGACATGGGGGCGAAGGGTGGCAAGTGCGGCCTCGTCCAGCCCTTCGACCAGCCGCAGCCGGTCCAGCCCGGTCAGCGGCAGCGGCGGTGGCCGCGTGCTCCGGCCCCAGCCCCCCACGCGCTGGTCAAGCTGCGGATCGACAGCCTGCGACAGCCGCCGTTGCAGCCCGCGCTCCAGCCCCAACTCGGTCAGCAGCCGATCCAGTGCCGCGCGCAGGCGCGGCTCAATCAGCAATTCGGGTGGCAGTTCCTCATCCTCGACGACATCAATCTCATCCTCCAGCGTCAGCCAGGCCAGATTGAACCGCCCCTGCAGATCGCTGATTGCCAGATCCAGCCGCCCGCGGTCGATCTGTTCATCCAGCAGCGGCGTGGCCCAGCCCTGATCCAGATGCGCGCGCCCCAGTTCTTCCAGCGGGGTGTCGGGGGGCATGGACAGCATCTGTCCCGCCAGCACCTGCCCGGCCTTCAGATACAGCGCGGTCTGATCGTGCAGCCGCATCTCGGACAGGCGCGAGACGCCCTGATCCAGCCGCGCCAGCACAGCAACGGAAAGCGCCGAGATGCCCGCCACCAGAACCAGCGCGTTGATCAGCGCGACCCCGCGCGGGGCGCTCATGGTGCCCCCACCACGTCAAGGCGGCCATGGCGTTCGGTATCGATGCGCACTGCGATCTGGCGGGGGAGCGCGGCAGGGCCCTGCGCATCTGTGGCCGTGACCGTCAGCCCGGTCACGCCAGAGAGCATCACGCGCGCAGGGCCGATCTGGTCGGGGTCGCGCGGGGCCAGAACGGGCCAGACCTGGCGGGTCAGGGTGCCCGCCGCCGCATCATGCGTCCAGATCACGCGGGCAAATCCGGCATCGAGGCTGTCGCGCGATTCGGTCAGCCGCATCTGCCCCCCAAGGCTGAGGCGCAGCCGCCCCTCTTCAGACAGATATGCGGGTTCCTGATCGCCCAGCGGCGTCGTGAAAGGGACGGGCACAGCAGCATCCAGATCGCGCCGCAACTGCGTCATCAGGCGCTGGATCTCGACCATGTCCGCTTGCGACTGGTCCAGCACGCGGTTCTGATGCAGCGTTCCCGTCACGGCCTGCAGCCCCATCGCCGCCACCAGCGTAAAGATCGCCAGGGACACGACAAGTTCCAGCAGGGTAAAGCCACGGGGCGGCGCGCTCATGGATCCAC
>PWWF01000255.1 GCA_003561595.1 Paracoccaceae bacterium
ATCTGGGCCGATGTGCTGAACCTGCCCGCAGACCAATGCGCGGGGGATTTCTTTGAGCTGGGAGGCTATTCGCTGAAAGCGCTGCGCATGATCGCGCGGACCGAGGCGGAATGCGGATACCGGATGCCGCTGGCAGATTTCCTGGCCGATTCCACGCTGGATGGATTTGTCGGCACCCTGCATCACGCGCTGGTGCGCGGGGATGATCCGCAGGCGGATGACAGAGAACGACTGTGGGATATCCTGACCCTCAAACCCGGACCCGTGGGCAGCCCGGTGATCGCCACGATCAATCAGCCTTTCCTCTATCATGCGCTGGCCCGCAGCATGTCCGACGATCTGGAGGTCGCGAATATCTTCGTGCCCGACCAGCCTGCGTTCGAGCGTTTGCTGCAGCAGGATTTCGATGCCATCGCGGCGTCGGCAGCGCAGGTGTTGCAGGCCCGTTTCGGCGCGCGCCCGCTGCTGCTGTGCGGCCATTGTGTCGATGGGCTGATGGCGCTGCGGATCGCGCAGAAGCTGGAAGCGGCGGGCAGGGCCCCACACCTGGTTGTGATGATCGATGCACCCGAACCAAGCCGCTTTGTCGGCATGTCGCGGCGCGCAAAGTTCCAACTTCGCTGGAGCATCCGCACCCGCCGCTGGACCCATTACTGTGGCGAGAAGCTGCGCGGGCGGATCGGCTGGACAGATTTTCTGCTGAAAAACCAGCTTGGCACCGGGCTGCTGCGGCGCCTGGGGCGGGCAGAGCCGAAAACCGAGGCCGAGCGTCTGGCCATCGAGGTAAACTACCAGCTTGTGCGCGAAAGCCGCAAAAGCGCCTTCGCGCCCTACCGGGGCGAGGTGATCCTGTTCAGAACGCGCGCCCATAAAGCATCTGAACAAGCGCGCGTTTTCGGCTGGTCGCACCATCTGGCCCCCGATACGCCGGTCTATCCGCTTTCGGGCTGGCATGAGGATGCGCTGATCAAGACCGATGCCGAGCGCGTGTCGGCAATCCTTGAAACCCGGGTGCATCGGCGCGGTCTGACTGGCCAGCCCTCTACTGCGCGGACCCACTAGGATGGCCCCCACGCGCAGCCATTCCCCGTTGCGCCTGGCCTTTGTTCACACCCCCGGCGCGGCGCTGCCGATCTGGGTGGCGCATCTGATCGAACGCATCGCGGATGACCCGGATCTGCAGCTTGTGGCCATGCACCCGGGCGCGCCGCCCGAGGGCACCCCGCGCCCCGCCTTCTCGTTGACGCTGTTTCTGGAAGGGCTGAGCGAGCCCGCGCATTACCGTGGCCTCTCGACCGCGCGGGCCGATGCTATCCTTGCGGGCCTGCCCCGGCATGGACCTGAGTCCGGTCCGGTCGATCTGGCGCTGGCCCTGACCGGCACCACGCTTGATCCGGCGCAGCTTGCCGCGCTGGGTTGCGAGGAATGGTCGCTGCGGATCGGGGATGCACCGTTTGCAGAGGCCGGTCCGGCCAGCATGCGCGCGCTGGCCGAAGGCGCGCCACTGGTGCCGATTACGCTGATGACCCGCCGCACCGGCGCGGAACAGGCACAGCCGGTGTTCACCGCGCAATACAACATCAAGCCGAGCGCCGTCGCGCTCAAGGTCTTTCTGTGTGAAAAGGCCATGATCCTTGTCCAGCGCGCCCTGCGCTGCCGCGCCTGTGACCGCCCGGTCGATGCCGGGGTGGATATGGGCCCCGATGATGCCCCGCCGCCCGCAACACTGGGGCGCACCTATCCCGCGGCCCTGGCCCGCGCAGTGGTCAAGCGCGCGACCAGCCGCCTGCGCGACCGGCTTGGCCGCCCGTCGGATTACTGGGAATTGCGTATGGGACAGGGTGCGCTGGGCCAGCCGGAACTGACCAGCCTGCGCCCGCTGCCGCGCTTCAGCCGCGCCATGGCCGATCCGTTCCTGTTCAATCATGACGGTACGCTTTATCTGTTCTACGAGGCTTTCGACTCGCCCGACAGCGAGGCCTGGATAGACGTCTGCCGCCTGACCGATGGCAGGCCAGAGCCACTGGGCACCGCCCTGCGCTGCCCCTATCACCTCTCCTTTCCTCAGGTCTTTGCCCATGACGGCGAGATCTACATGATGCCCGAAACCCAGCAGATGAACCGGCTGGAGATCTGGCGCGCCACGCGCTTTCCGCTGGAATGGGAACGCCACGCCATCGCCCTGGAAGGGCAGTTGCCCGCCGATAGTTGCCTGTTCAACCGTGGCAATGAATGGTGGCTGTTCAGCAACCTGTCAGACCATTACTGCTTTCAGGAACATTCAAGCGCGCTCTATCTGTTCCGCGTGGACGGCCCTTCGCTGACATCGCTGACCCCGCATCCGCTTAATCCGATCGTGATCGGTAGTGATGTGGCGCGCAATGCGGGCGCTGTGTTCGCCGCCGGTGACATGATCCTGCGCCCGTCGCAGAATAACAGCTACGGGGTGTATGGTTACGGCGTCAATCTGATGCGGGTGGAACGGCTGGATGACACGGATTACCACGAAACCCTGCTCTGCCGGATCACGCCGCGCGATCTGGGCGATGCGCAGGGCGTTCATCACCTGAGTTTTGCGCAGGGCCATTTCGTGCTCGACGCCTATCTGAACCGGGCTGCGGCGATCCAGCAGTGATCCGCGCTGCCAGGTGCAAAGCGTACCAGTTCAAGAGGATCAGGCGGATGACGTGGCAACGCGGGATTGTTCTGGGGATGGCCCTTGGGTTGGGGCCGCAGGGCGCAGCGCTGGCTGAGCCGGACAGCTTTCATCTGGGGGTGCAGACCCATTTCGTGCAGGGCTGGCGACTGGAATTTCTGGATCTCGTCGAGGATTTGGGCGCGCAAAGCCTGCGCGATGAATTGTCATGGCCCGCGACTGAACCCCGCCCCGGCGAGTTCGATTTCAGCACTGACCGCGCAGCGTTCCTGCCGCTGGCGATCGAGCGGGATATGGCGCCGCTGATCCTGTTCACCGATACCCACCCGGATTATGATGACGGCCAGACCCCGTTTTCCGATGACGCGCAGCGCGCCATGGCCCGCTATATCCGCGCTGTTCTGGACCATTACCAGCCCGGCATCGCGCGGATAGAGGTCGGCAACGAATTCAACTCGGATGATTTTGTCAGCGGCCCCTTCGCGCAGGACCGGACCCGCTATCTGGCCGCCATGCTGCGCGCGGTCCATGAAGAGATTGCCGACACGCACCCGCAGGTCGAGTTTCTGTGCACCGGCACGCATTCGGTGGCGCTGGGGTTTTTCCGGGCGCTGTTCGAACAGGGCATCCTGCAATATTGCGATGCGCTATCCGTGCATCTGTATCGCGACCACCCCGAATCCTTCGAGATTGAGCTGGGACGTCTGACCGCGCTTATGGCGGAACTCGGCACGGTGCTGCCCATTCATGTCACCGAGTTCGGCAAGTGGTTCGATGACCCGGATCAGGCCCCCGGGTTCATGCTGAAAATGGTGGCGCTGATGGCAGAGGCCGGGGTCGCAGGGGCGTGGTGGTATGCGCTGCTCGATCAGCCATGGTGGCCGAATATGGGCCTGCATGACCCCGACACCGGCACCGACATGCCCGCCGCCGATGCCTTTCGTCTGCTGCAGCGCCAGCTTCTGCCGCTTGGCCGCCCGCAGCGGATAGGCGACAGCCCGCTGGACCATATCTACAGCTTTGGCGCGGGGGGGGATGCCATCGTCGCATGGGGCGCACCCGCAAACCTGATTGTCGAGGGTGCGCAAAGCTACCTAGATGCCCGTGGCCGCCCGCTGCCGCCGGTGACCGAACTGGGCCACGATCCGGTCATCATTCTGGGCCGCGATCTGTATGTACAGGTCGAGCGCGCGCGCGATCTGGTCGATACGCATTACAGTTTTGGCCGCGCACCGTGGAGCTATCATGCACACCGCGCGGATGGCACGCAGGTCGCGCTGGATTATATCGATTGGGAATGGTCGTCCTCGCTTGGTGATCCGGGGTTGCGGCCGCTCGTGATCTCGCATGACTGGATCGGCGGGGCGATGTTCGACACAGGCGCGTATCATGCCATCGAACGGTTCACGGCACCGGTTACCGGCAGCTATCTGGTCACGGGACGCTGGTATCATGACACACCCCCGTCCGGCGATGGTGCGGATGTCACTGTGCGAACGCATGATCAGGTGCTGGGCAGCGGCATTGTCGACGCGCAGGCGTTCCATTTCGGCCCGGCAGAGGTGGCGCTGAATGCAGGCGATACGCTGGATTTCGCGGTCGGCCCGCATCTGGCCCCCGGCGCGGACGTGATCCGCCGCGCCATCGACATCCAGTTCCCGCCAGCCCCGTAGCGCCGATTACCCCGCCCGCCAGTCGCGCAGCGCGCGGCGATAGACCAGCGCCAGCAGCAGCAGATAGAGCGCCAGCACAGGCAACGACAGCAGCACTACGCGGGCCAGCGGGTTCATCCCGGTCAGGACCTGTAACCCGTCCAGCAGCATCAGGGCGCTCATGCTTATCACCACTGGCAGGGTTGCGGGCAACAGATTGCGGACAACCGGCATCCACAGAATATCCAGCCGTGTGCGGTAGATATGCAGGTTGACGACCAGGATGATCGCCATGGCCACCACCTGTGCCACAGTCAGTGCAATCAGCCCGAACGGACCGCTGGCAACCGTGAGCGTGATACCCATCAGCGCATAGGCGATGAACAGCCGGCGCATCAGTCGTGTATTCCCGGTCAGCGACATCAGCGGTTCGCTTGCATGGCCAAGCGTGCCCAGCAAAGCCGCCACGGCCAGCAAAGAGATGACGGGCGCCGCACTCTGCCATTCCGGCCCCAGCAGACCCATGATGATCTGTTCGGAAAACAGCGCGATCCACAGGTAGCCCGGCGTCGCGATCACGCCCAACACAGGAAAGAAACGGTTGGCACAGTCTTGCAACGCGTCATCGCGTCCCGTGTCGCGCGCCAGCCGGAAGCTGCGCCAGGCCAGTATCCGCGTGGGCTCTCCCACCAGTTCGGAAAAGGCGCCCACCACGCGCTGTCCGGCGCGGAAAAACCCGACCGAGACCGGGTCCAGAAACGCGCCCACCACAAACACCCCCGAATAGCCACGCAATGTGATGACAAGTCGCGAGGCCAGGATATTTAACGAGAACTCTGCCAGCAGTCGCAGATCCTGTCGGGCCATGTCAAAGGCGGGCCGCAGGCGGGTGACTGCCAGCGCCACGGCCAGAAACGCGACCTGCAATGCCAGCCGCCCCCCGACCAGCGCCAGCACTCCGTACCCCGCCTGCAACAGAGCAAGCGATACCAAAAGCCCTACGCTCTCGGCGAGGATGGTGCATATCGCGAAACTCATGATACGCCCTTCCCAGATCAGCGTGCCGTTCAGGGCTGCCGAAGGGGTGGCCAGCAGAATCCAGATTGCAAAGCCGGCAACCAGCAATTGCGTCTCGGGGTGGTGCGTGACCAGTGGCACGGCCGCCGTGGCCAGCAGCCCCAGCCCCATCATCGCCGCGCCGCTGATCCAGGAAATGCCAAAGGTGCAGCGGATCGTGTGGACATCCCCGCTCCAGGCCATGATGTATTCCGCCCAGCCTGCTTCCGACACTTTCAGGGCGATATAGGCAAAGGCTGATACGAGAACGAAGAAGCCGAATTCCTCGGGGCCCAGAACGCGCGCAGCAACCACGAAGATCACAAGCTGCGTCAGTTGCGCATAGGCCCGCGCCACGGCGGTCAGCGCAGCCCCGCCGGCCATCCCGGCACGCGTGGGGGGGGCACCGCCTGCGTTTCCCCCGCCCGCGGGAGGTGCGTTCCTGTTTCTGCCAGACACTTAAAACCCCCGAAACTGGTAATGCCGGGACTGGCTCAGGGCCACCGGACGCGCCCCCATTGCCACGGGAAATTCCGCAAGCGGGTCGGGCACCCTGTTCACATATCTGATCGGGATTCCGCGGTGCGGTCAAACCTTATTGCAGGCCCGGACCGCCCTCGCGCGATTTTCTTTGCCCTGCCCGTCAAGGGAAATGGGGCTGGTGCGTCAACAGGCTATGTCTGCGGCACCACTTGCGCTAATCTCGACCAGCGATTCCCGCTATGGCAGCGCGTCATGGAGATTTTTCCCGCAAGCATGGTTGTTCTGCTGGTCTGGCTGCTGGTGTCGCTGCGCGTGCCGGGCAGCAGCATTGCCATGACAATAATCATGCTGCCCTTTGGCATGTTCGCGATCATTCTGCTGCCATCACTGGGGGGCTTGTCGATAACCGCGGCGGTGTTCTTCGCGGCTCTGGCCGCGAGCTTGGCGGCAGCGCGGCTGTTGCTGAGTGGGGGAGGCCGGGGCGAGATCGCGGTCAGCCCGGCAACGCTGGCGCTGGCCGGGTTCACAATCTATGCCGCATTTTCATCGCTGGTGCTGGTGCGCTATTTTCAGGGCAGCTTTCTGGTCTTTCCGGTGGTGCGCGGCGCGACAGGCGAACGCATCGATCCCAGCTTTCCCTCGGTGCTGGCCCCGGTCTGGCCGTCAAACGGGAACCTGTCGCAGACCTTCCATATCCTGATCGGGTTTGCGTTCTTCGTGGCCTTCAGCAGCTGGATCCGCCGCGCCGGTCCCGCACGCGCCGAACAGTTCCTGGCCATTGCCGCCGGGGTGAATATCGCGCTGGCGTTGATTAACGCACTGGGGCTGGATGCATTGCTGGCCTGGGTGCAGACCGCCGCCTATACTCTGCATGACCAGCAGACCATGGCCGGTATGAGGCGCGTCATCGGCGGCTTTCCCGAACCTGCGCCCTTCGGGGCGATGTCAGCGGTGTTCTGCGGCTATTTCCTAAGCGCTTGGGGCCATTCCTACCGCCCTCGCGATCTGATCCTGGGGGTTGGCAACGGCGCTTTTGCGGTCCTGTCCTATTCCACCACCGGGCTGGCCGCGCTTGGGGTGGTGCTGCTCTTGCTGCTCCTGCGTTTCGTGATGCAGCCCCGCCTGCCGCGTGACAGGCGGCGGCTGATCCTGAGCATGGCCACCATCTTTGCCGTGCTTGCGATGCTGGCCGCCGTGGTCGTGGCGACCCCGCTGCTGAATCTCGCCGATGATCTGTTCAACCGGCTGTTCCTGTCCAGGCTGAGCTCGCTTTCAGGGCAGGAGCGCTCTGCCTGGGCGCAATCGGGGATGAATGCGTTCTACAGCACTTGGGGGCTGGGGGCGGGCGCGGGGTCGCTTCGGTCCAACGGGCTGTTCCCAAGCCTACTGGGCAGTGTGGGCGCGCCGGGAACACTGTTCTTTCTGGGGTTCCTGTGGCTGAGTATCGGGCGGTCGGCGCGCGTCATCCGCGACGCCACTGCCCGCCGGGTTTACGCCAGTGCGCAAATTGCCGCCGCCGGTCAGCTTTTTGCCTTGACGCTTAGTTCGACAGTGGCGGACCCAACGCTTCTGCTGCTGGTCTGTTGCGCCATGACGGTGGGTGCGCGGGCCGACATCCCCGACCGGGCCACTGCCCCCGACAGCCCCGGTATCCCCACGCCCGCAACGCGCTGACAGCGCCGGTTATCCTGTTCGAAACAAGGGGAAAGCCGCAAATGCAGTCGGGTGTACTTCCCTATTTTTCACGGAATGGCCCGACAGCGATACGACTCCCGTTCCTAGCGGCACCTTTCCGGTGTACACTCGGATTTGGGTGTGATTCGCATGCGATGATATCGGGGGGCACTTTGTGCTACTTGCATGCGTACATTTTCAGAACTTGGGCGCGAGTCCAAGGCTGTGGTTCCTTATCCGGCCGCCACACCACCACGTCTTCTTCCGTCACCTGCCAACCGGATTTTGAAGCCTGTCCTTGACCGGCTGATGGCTGTTGCCGGGTTAGTGTTCTTTGCGCCGGTCTTCATCTGCGTGCTGCTGCTGATCGCCGTGTTCGACAATGGCCCGATCTTCTTTTGCCAGTTGCGGCTGGGTCAGGGCGGGCGCCTGTTTCGCTGCTACAAGTTCCGCACCATGGTCATGGATGCCGACAAGGTGCTCGAGGCGCATCTGCAGGCCGATTCTGCCGCGCGCACGGAATGGCAATGCACGCAGAAACTGACCAATGATCCGCGTGTCAGTTGTCTGGGGGCATTCCTGCGCAAGACCAGCCTGGATGAGCTGCCGCAGCTCTGGAACGTGCTGCGCGGCGACATGTCCATCGTGGGGCCGCGTCCGATCCTGACATCCGAGATGTGGCGCTATGGCGACAAGCTGACCCATTACTATGCCGTGCGTCCCGGAATCACCGGTCTGTGGCAGGTCAGCGGACGCAGTGACACGACCTATGAGGAACGTGTCGCGCTCGATTGCCAATATGCCGAAACACAGACACTGCGGATGGACCTGAAGATCATTCTGCGGACATTCCGTGTCGTGCTGTTCTGCAAGGGGGCGCGCTAGGAAAATTCACCGCAGAACCAACAGGATGACCACTCCCCAAAAGGCGGCACAACCGATGATGACACCTAAGCGAAGCGTCGCGGCATCACCCGACAACAGGCGTTTGGTCCAGTGCGGACACCGCTCCTCCTGCCCGACAGGGGCACGCGCCTTGTCTTTGCCAGCGTCCACGAAATACCCCATAGCCGCGATCCTCTGGAACGCGATTGTTGCCCAATACAACAACAATCTATCTACAATCGTCCTATTAGCCAACGCTATGGTCGAAATCTGTCCAAAATGTGGCGAAATTTGGCTGTGCTGCAGCGGCATTCAGCAGCGGAGGAGCGTATGAGTGCCAATCTTGTCATAGGCATAGCCTCTACCGGGCGGGCAGAGGTTCTGGCCGGCACAGTCGCGCGGCTGGTCGCGCAGTCCCGCGCCCCGGACCGGGTGATTCTGTCTGTCACCTGCGAACGGGATGTTGATGCGGACGCGCTCGCCCATGTCCCCCTGCCGATCGAGGTGCATTATTCCGCCGCCGGCCTGACCCGGCAGCGCAATGCCGTCCTCACGCTTGTCGCGCCACAGGATATCGTGGTCTTCATCGATGACGATTTCCTGCCCGCCGATGACTACATCGCCACCGTCTGCGATCTGTTTGATCGCCATCCCGTCGTGGCCATGGCCACAGGCCGGGTGCTGGCCGATGGCATCCTTGGCCCCGGCATCACGTTCGAACAGGCCGAAACTTACATTCGCCGGGGACGGGGGCGAACAGAGGGCGCCTTGCACTCTGTCTATAACGGCTATGGCTGCAACATGGCGATCCGCGCCCGGCCTGTGCTGGCCCATGATCTGCGCTTCGATGAGCGGCTGCCGATGTATGGCTGGCTGGAGGATGTGGATTTCTCGCGCCAGATCGCGCAGCACGGTCTGGTCGTGAAGTGCCCGGGCATGACCGGGGTGCATCTGGGTACCAAGGCCGCACGCAGTCCCGGCGCCAGGCTGGGCTATTCGCAAGTGGCAAACCCGTTGTATCTGGTGTCCAAGGGCACGATGGCACGGCACCGCGCGTTTGCCATCATGTCGCGCAATCTGGTGATGAACCTGCTGCGGTTCTGGGTGCCGGAACCCTGGGTCGACCGCCGGGGGCGACTGCGCGGCAATCTGCTGGCCATGCGCGACCTGATCAGGGGGCAGCTTTGCCCCGAACGCGCGGGGCTGATCGAATGAGCGGCGCGCCATCCCTGCCGGACCGTGCAGTCCAGATCAGCGATTACGGGCAGGAACGCGGCGGTGCCTCGCGCCTTGCGCTTGTGCTGGCGGGGGGGCTGCGCGACCGGGGCGTGCCGGTCACTGTATTCTCGGGCGATCATGGCGCTGCGGCCACGGGCGCGGGGGCCGATCAGGCCGGTGTCGCGGGCGCGGCGCTGCTTGAACGTGGCAGGGCCCGCGCGATCGTCAGTGGCTTGTGGAACCGGCAGGCGGTCGCGGAGCTGCGCGCCTATCTGCACAACCAAGACAGCCCGCGCACGGTCTATCATGTGCACGGGTTCATGCAGACACTGTCGCCTGCGATTTTCGCGGCCCTGCATCCGGTGCGCGCGCGTGTGGTGATCCATGCGCATGACTATTTTCTGGCCTGTCCCAATGGCGCCTATTTCGATTTTCAGGATGGCGCGGAATGCGCGCGCGTGCCGCTTTCGGCAGGCTGCTGCCTGCGCCATTGCGACAAGCGCAGCTATCCGCAAAAGCTGTGGCGTCTGGGGCGGCAGCGTCTGCTGAACCGGCTGATGCGCGATTTCCTGAACGATGCCACCGTGATCCTGCCGCATGGCGGGATGCGGGCCTATCTGGAACGCGGGGGGCAGCGCATCGCGGGGGCCGTGAGACTTGCCAATCCCGCCACGCCGTTCCTGCAAGGGCCCGCACGCCCGGCGACGCAGAAGGGGTTTCTGTTCGTCGGCGATATCCACGCCTACAAGGGGGTGTTCGTGCTAGCGCGCGCTGCGCGTCAGGCCGGGGTGCCGCTTGTCATGGCGGGCGACGGGCAGGACCGCGCCGCATTGCAGCGCGAGTTCCCGGAGATCACCTTTGCGGGCTGGCAGGACCGGGCCGGGCTGGCAGAGCTTGCGGCCTTGGCCCGCGCGGTTGTCGTGCCCAGCCTTGGCCCCGAACCCTTTGGCCTTGCCCTGGTCGAGGCGCTGGCCTGCGGTCTGCCCGTGATCGTGTCCGACCGCGCGCTGCTGGCCGCCGAGGTTGTGGCCGCAGGCGCGGGTCTGGCCGCACGCGCGGGTGATCCTGACGATCTGGCGCGCGCGCTGGCGCGGCTGGCCACCGATGATGCGCTGATCGCGCAGATGTCGGCGCGGGCGTGGGGCGCGCAGGCGCAATTCGGGAAATCGGCTTCGCAATGGTGCGATGACATCCTGACACTCTATGACCGGGTGTTGATACGCGCACGCCAGCACGCGGCGTCCGGCACCGCAGCAGGGGGGGGCGCCGCGCAGCAACAGGCAAGGATCGGAGGCTATGGCTGAGGCGCTTTGGACGAGAATGGGGTCACGCGATGGCGGCCCGCTATGGGGCAGGATGGTGCTTGGCCGGGCCGCGCTGGCCCTGTTGCTTGTGTTGTTCGTGTTCTGCGCGCCGCCGCTTTCCGCGCAAGAGGGGTATACGCTCAAGGTCGGGGATGAGCTGGAGCTTGATATCCTGGACAATGCCGAGCCCCCGCAGCGCTTTGTCATCGGCAGCGATGGTGCCGTGCGGTTGCCCCTGCTGGGCGGGCTGGAGGTTGTGAACCTGACGCTGGAAGAGGCGCGCGAACTGATCCGCGTGACCTATATCGACCGCGAGATCTTCGTCAATCCGACCGTGGATCTGTCAATTGCCGCCTATCGCCCGATATTCGTGACCGGCGATGTCCGCAGCCCCGGCTTCTACGATTTTCGCCCCTTCATCAGCGCCGAACAGGCGCTGGGGCTGGCGGGCGGGCCGCAGATGCCCACATCCAATGCCGAGGCACGCGTGCTGGAGCGGCGCACGCTGGAAGGGTCACAGGTCGCGACCGAGGCTGATCTGACCCGCTTTGCCACCGAATATGCGCGGGTTCAGGCCCAGTTGCGCGGCGGCTCTGAGGTGCTGTGGGACGACATCCCCGCCCATATCCGCCCGGTGATTGATCGCGAAGCCTTTGCCATCCTGAAACCCGCCGAGGATGAGATCCTGCGTCTGGAACAGTTGAACCATGACACCCAGACCCGGCTGCTGCGCGAGGCGATCGAGGAAACGGGCAGCGAACTTTCACTGCTGCGCGAACGCGAGGTGGCGCAGGTCGCCGCGATGGAACGCGCCGAGGCCGATCTGACCCGCGGGCAGGAACTGACTGAACGCGGCGTGCAGTCCAGCGGCCCCCTGTCGCAGTTGCACCGGCTGGTGTCCGAAGCCGAAGATCTGCTGCTGCAGATCCGCACCCAGCAGACCGGTGCGCGACGGCGGCTTGGCGAATTGCAGCGTGAATATGCGCGGCTGGAAAGCGACCGCAGCCAGCGTCTGCTTGCAGAGGGCCAAAGCCGCCGGAGCGAGATCGCCAAACTGGAAGCCGCGCGCCTGTCGATCATCGACCGGCAGGACATGCTGCGCCAGTGGATCGATACCGGCGCCAATGCTGATCTGGACGGGCGCATCGACTATCGCGTGCGCCGCCGTGGGCCCGACGCGGTCGAGACATTCGTGATTGACAGCCTGACAGAACTTTTCCCCGGTGATCTGCTGATCGTGACTGTCCGGGCCTCTGAAACCGTTGCGAGGGCTGAAGAATGAGCCGAAATACCAGCCGAGCCGCACAGAAAAAGCCCGCAGATGTGGTCCGTCCCGTCAGGGCCTTTGTCAGCACCGCAAGCGAAAAAGCCGCCGATCTTGTCGATCTGGGGTTCATCGTCGATGTGCTGCGGCGCGAGAAATGGATGATCGGGGCGTTTCTGGTCGCCGCCGTGCTGTTGGCCATCGCCTATCTGACGCGGGTCGAGCCGGTCTATCAGTCCACCGCGCAGGTGCTGCTGGACACGCGGCAGGAACGGGTGCTGAATAACGAACAGGTGGTGTCCAACCTGACGGCCAACAGTTCTGTCGTGGCGGGCGAGGTCGAACTGATCCGCTCTAACCTGTTGCTGGGCAAGGTGGTGGATCGGCTGGAGCTGCTGGACCACCCGGATTATGACCCCCGACTGCCGCACGAAGCCGGCTTTGTGGGCGCGGCCGTGGCCATGATCCGCGATCGTCTGGGGATTGCAGAACCACCGACCGTGGTGATGAGCGATACCACCGCCCGCGAACGTCTGATCACCCGGTTGCAGCGCGATGTGACCGTGTCACAGGTGGGTATTTCCTATGCCATCCGCATCAATGCGCGCGCGCATGATGCCGCCATGGCCGCGCTGATCGCGAATACGATTGCCGCGCAATATGTCGATGACCAGCTAGAGGCCAAGCGCGACGCCACCGTGCGCGCCACGGGGTTTCTGAACGAACGTGTCCTCGAACTCGGCCAGCAACTGGAAGAGGCCGATAGCGCCGTGGTTGCCTTTCGCACGGAAATGACAGAGGAACTTGGCGGCGATGCTGACGCCACGCAGCAATTGCTGAACGACCTGAACACCCGCTATATCGCCACCCGGATCGAACTGTCGGATGCCGAATTCCGCCACGCCATGGTCCGCAGCCTGTATGAACGCGGCGGGGTCGATGCCGTAGCCGATGTGGTCAGTTCACCGCTTTTGGCCACGCTGGACCGCGAACGCGCCGAACTGGAACGACGCAAGGCCGAAATGGCCCGCACCCTGGGCGCGCGGCATCCGCAGATGGTCGGCATGACCGCCCAGATCGACGATATCAACCGCAGCATAGACGCCGAGCTGCACCGCCAGATAGAGACGATCCGCAGCGACGTGGAAATGGCGGCCCACCGCCAGGAGGCGCTGCTGCAAGCGATGGAGGCGATTCAGGATCGCATGGCGCGCATCTCGGCGGCGACAGTCACGCTCGATCAGCTTGAACGCTCTGCCGCCGCGATCCGCGATATCCACGAAAGCTCGCTCACGCGGTTCATGGAAACCACCGCGCAGACAGGCTTTCAGCGCCCCGATGCGCAGATCATCAGCATTGCGCGCACCCCCAGCGCCCCGTCCGAACCGCGCAAGGCCATGTTGCTGGGCGTGGCTGCGTTTCTGGGGCTGATGGCCGGGATCGCCATTGCGTTCCTGCGCGAGGCGCTGAACAAATCCGTCCATTCGTCGGACGCACTGCGCGCGCTGGTCAATCTGCCTGTCGTCTCGATCCTGCCTTATGTGCCGCATAAACGGCGCGACCGGCGCTGGCTGCTGCAAGAGGTCAAGGACAATCATTCCGTGTTCATGGAAAGTGTCCGCACCATCCGCGCCAAACTGTTCGATGTGCGCAAGGTGGGACAGCCCAAGGTTCTGATGGTCACCTCTGCCATCGCGGGCGAGGGAAAATCCACGGTCTCTGCCATGCTGGCCTATTCGTTGGCACGGGCCTCGAAATCCGTGGTGTTGATCGACGCGGACCTGCGCCGGTCGGTGACCGTGCAGGACATCGGCGCAGACCCCAAAGGCGGTTGTCTGGTGCGCTATCTACGCGGCGAAACCTCCATTGCCGACAGCGT
This sequence comes from Paracoccaceae bacterium, assembly GCA_003561595.1. GTDB lineage: Bacteria > Pseudomonadota > Alphaproteobacteria > Rhodobacterales > Rhodobacteraceae > Roseinatronobacter. Next base: position 14,072 of record PWWF01000255.1, read on the forward strand.
GCAATCCCTGCCCGATCTGGGCTTTGACATCGTGCTGCCGCTTCAGCCTGCGGAGAACGCATCCGACCTGATCGCGTCCAAAGCTTTCAGCGACCTGATCCAGCGGCTGTCGATGCAATATGGCGTGGTGATCGTCGATACCGCGCCTGTGCTTGCCGTGTCCGATGCGCTGGTGATTTCCAGCAAATCGGACGCGACGCTGATGCTGGTGCAGACCAACCGCGCGGCCAGCGCCATGGTCCGGTCCGCGCTGCTACGGCTGGAAGAAGCAGGCGCGGTGGTTGTGGGAACAGTGCTGAGCCAGGTGCGCCGGAAGGACGCGGTTGCGAGTGAAATCTACAGTTATGCCTCATATTGACGGCGAATTTGCCGGGCTGCGTGTGGCGGTCATCCATTACTGGCTGATCGGCATGCGCGGCGGAGAAAAGGTGCTGGAAGAGATCCTGCGCCTGTTCCCGCAGGCCGATATCTATACCCATGTGCTGGACCCCGACAGGATATCGCCCGATCTGGCCGCGCATCGCATCACGCAGACCTTTGTCGGGCGGCTGCCCCGCGCGCGGCGGCATTACCAGAAATACCTGGGCTTCATGCCCCGCGCGCTGGAAGAGCTGGACTTGCGCGGCTATGATCTGGTCATCTCTTCCGAAAGCGGGCCTGCGAAAGGGGTGATCGCGCCACCGGGCAGCCTACATGTATGCTACATGCACAGCCCGATGCGCTATATCTGGGACCACTACCCCGATTACGCTGCGCGGCTGGGGCCAGCGGGGCGGTTCTATTTCGCGCGGCTGGCGCATCGGCTGCGGCAATGGGATGTCACCAGTGCCGCGCGGGTGGATCATTTCATCGCCAATTCCAGCTTCGTCGCCGCGCGTATCCGGCGGTTTTACGGACGCAACGCGCAAGTGATTCATCCGCCCGTCGATCTTAAGGCCTACCGCCTGGCACAACCGCCCGCGCCGCGTCGCTACTTTCTGTTCGTGTCCGAACTGGTACGCTGCAAGCGCGCCGATCTGGTGGTTGACGCGTTCCGCCAGCTTGGCCTGCCGCTGCTGGTCGTGGGCGATGGCGAGGAACGCGCGGCCCTGTCGCGCGACCTGCCCGAGAATGTGCAGATTCTGGGCCGTGTCGCGGCCGAGGCATTGCCGGGGCTTTATCAGGGGGCCCGCGCGCTGATCTTTCCCGCCGAGGAGGATTTCGGCATCGTCCCGGTCGAGGCGATGGCCTGCGGCACGCCCGTCATCGCCTATCGGTGCGGCGGCGCGCTGGACAGTGTGGATGAGGGGAAATGCGGGCTGTTCTTTGACCAGCAGACCGCCGACAGCCTGCGCGCCGCCGTTTCCCGGTTCGAACGGCTGGAGGACCGTTTTGACGCCGGGGCAATCGCGCGCCATGCCTTGCGCTTTTCCGGCCAGCGCTTTCAGCAGGAATTCGCGGGCCTGATCCGCGATGCAATGTCCGCTCAGGTCTCGCAGAACCAGACGCCCGACCCTGCGCCTGCGGGCCTCTATCCGCTGCCCAGCCCTGCATGAACGCCTTTGCCCGTCAGCCGCTGGAGCTTGACCTCTGGCTCTGGCCGCTCGATCTGCCTGGCGCGGCGCGCGCGCGGCTGGAAGCGCATCTGTCAGGGCCCGAGCACCAGCGCGCCGCCGCCTTCGCCTTTGAACGTGACCGCAGGCGCTTTGTCTGCGCGCGCGGGCGGCTGCGCGAGATACTGGGCGCAGTGACCGCGACCGCCCCCGCGCGGCTGGAATTCGCCCTTGGCGATCACGGCAAGCCGATGCTGGCGGGCGGGCCTGCCTTCAACCTCAGCCATAGTGCGGGCTGGGCGGCGCTGGCCATCAGCCCCGGCCCCGCCATCGGCATCGATATCGAAGCCTGTCGCCCGATAGAGCCTGGCCTCGCGGATCGCGTCTTTTCCCCGGCAGAGCGCGCCGCGCTGGCCGCGCTGGCCCCGGAGCACCAACTGGCCGGCTTCTTTCACTGCTGGACCCGGAAAGAGGCGTTCGTGAAAGCCTCTGGCCTCGGGCTATGGCAGCGGCTGGACAGTTTCGATGTCACTCTGGACCCGGCAGCCCCGCCCCGCGTGTTGCGGGTCGCGCAGGGGGCAGCGGGCAGTGCGGGCTGGCAGATGGCGGCGCTGGATCTGGGGCCGGGTTTCGCAGGGGCCGTGGCCGCCGCGACGGACCGGCCCCTGCGCCTGCGCTACCGCGACCACGCGCCCCCCCTGCACCCTGCCGCAGACTGACCGTCGGCCTACTGCGCCGCCGTCGCGCCCGCGCGCATCGCCGCACGCCGTGCCCCGTTGCGGAAATCGCGCAACGAGGGACGCGCCTTGGCCCCGCCACGGTTCCGCTGCCCACTGGCGGCAAAGGCTGCCAGCTCGCGGACCGAGGGGTGTTCCAGAAGATCGCGTGCATCCAGGTTCAGATCGGCATCCAGCAAGCGCGCCGCAATTCGGAACACTTTCAGCGAATCCGCGCCAAGGGCGAACAGCGTGTCGGTGGTGCTGATGGACTCCAGCCCCAGCACCTCTTGCCAGATGGCGGCGATCTGGCGTTCCAGATCGGTCGCAGGCGCCGTGGTGCCCTGCACAGGCGCGGCCATGCTGGCCATACTCGGCGCAGGCAGCGCCTTGCGGTCCAGCTTGCCATTCATCGTCTGCGGCATGGCATCGAGCGTCACCCAGGCCGTCGGCACCATGTAGGCGGGCAGCCGGGTCTGCAGCGCCTGCATCATGTCGGGCGCGGCAAGTGTCGCACCCGGTTCCGGCACGACATAGCCGACAAGCTGCATCGCGCCGTCATGACCGCGCTGCACGGCGGCAGCGGCCTTTTGTACACCGGACAACCCGCGCATGGCGGTTTCGACATCGCCCAGTTCGATCCGGAAGCCGCGCAGCTTGATCTGATTGTCGCGCCGCCCCAGAACCGCTATCCGGCCATCGGCAAGACGGCGGGCCATGTCACCGGTTTTATACAACATCTGCGGGCCACTGGGCAGCGCCACCAAGCGGAACGCGGCCTCTGTCAGGTCCGGGCGCTGGAAATAGCCCAGCGCCAGCCCTGCCCCGCCGATATTCAGCTCTCCGATCAGGCCGGGCGGCAGCAGCGCATCCTCGGCATCCAGCACATGCAGTTGCGTATTGGCGATGGGATAGCCGATGGTGATACGGTCCTCATCCGGTGCAATCCGGTACGCGGCAGACCAGACAGTCGTTTCCGTGGGGCCATACATGTTCCACAGCTCCCCACCGCCGGCTGCCAGACGCGTGGCCAGATCGGCGGGCAAGGGTTCGCCCCCCGCCAGCATCTTGACCTGTGGCGAGGGCGTGAATCCGGCCTCTAGCAGCATCTGCCACAGCGTTGGCGTGGCCTGCAGCACTGTGATGTCGCCCTGCCCGATCCGGTCCACCAGACGGAACGGGTCCAGCACATCATCGCTGCGCGCGATCACCGCGCCGCCGCCAGTAGCAAGCGGCAACAGCAGTTCCAGCACGGCAATGTCAAACGACACTGTGGTGACAGCAAGAATACGGTCCTGCGCCGTGAACCCCGGGGCCTGCGCCATCGAGGACAGGAAATTCACTGCCGCACGCTGCGGTATCTCGACCCCCTTGGGCGTGCCGGTCGAGCCTGAGGTGAAGATGACATAGGCTGCGGCCTCCGGGTCCGTGGGGTGGTTCACGGGCCGGGCCTTTGCATCGGTGATATCGGGGCTGAGCGCCTGTATCTCCATCCCCTCGGCATAGGCGGGCACTGCGCCATCGGGCGTGATGATCGCTGCGGCCTGCGCACCTTGCAGGATCAGGCCAAGGCGCTGATCCGGCTGTCGCGGATCAAGCGGGATATAGGCATGGCCCGCCTTCAGCACCGCCACCAGCGCCAGCACCATGGTGGTGGAGCGTTCCAGCGCCACGGCAACCCGCGCGCCCGGCTCGGGCAGGATCGCCTGTATCTGTGCCGCCAGCGCATTGCTGCGCGCATCGAACTCGGCATGGGTCAGGCGGCCATCCTCTGCCTCGAATGCCAGCGCGTCGGGTTGCAGCCGCGCCCCTTCGCGCAGCAGGTCCGCCAGCGGAAGATCGGGCAGCGGCGCGGCGGTCGCATTGCAGCGCGCCTCCAGCGCTTCGGCCTCTGCCGCGTTCAGCAACGGCAGCGCCTTGACCGGGGTGTCGGCATCATCGGCCACGGCCCCCAGCAGCGTTTCCAGATGGCCGATCCAGCGGTTGATCGTGTCACCATCGAACAGATCGCTGTTGTAATCGACATCGACGCGCAGGCCCTCGTCACTCTCGATCATGTTGAAGAACAGATCGAAATTGACCCCGGCCTTGGCATTGGGCGCGACCGTCATGTCCAGCCCTTCTAGCCGCGCGCCCTCGCCCACCTTTTCCAGGTTGAACTGCACTTCGGTCAGCGGCAGACGACTAAGCGAACGCTCGATCTTCAGCGCATCGACCAGCGCGCCATAGGTGGTGGCCTGATGGTCGAACGCACCCAGAACCTGATCGCGGATCTGGCGCAGATGCACACCTGCGGGCGCGTCGGGGTCGACCTGCGCGCGGATGGGCAGGAAATGCACGCAATGCCCGATCAGCGCGGGGTTTTCCAGCAGCGCCTGCCCGCCAGTGGGCACGCCGATCGCGAAATCCTGCGCGCCGCTCAGCCGGGACAGCAGCATATGCAGCCCGGCAAACAGCGTGCTGAACAGCGTGCAGCCCTGCCGCGCGCCTGCCTTGCGAAAGCGCTTCATCTGTTCGGCACTGATCAGGCGGCTGCAGGTGGCACCCCGGAACGAACGCCGGTTGGGGCGTGCGCGGTCGGTGGGCAGTTCGGGCAGTTCGGGCAGGCTGTGATACTGCGCGCGCCAATACCCCTCGACCACCGGGTCCATCTGGGTCTGCGCGTGCTGCAGGGCATGGGTGGCGAAGGACGGCGCGGCAGGCAAATCGGCGGGCTGACCCCTCACCTCGGCCGTATAAAGCCGCGCCAGATCGGCGATCAGCACATTGTAGGACCAGCCATCGCAGACGATGTGATGGGCGTTCAGAACCAGCGTAAACTCGGCATCGCCACGCTGCACCAGTGCGGCGCGGAAAGGTGGGCCATCGACCAGATCGAACGGGGTGCGCGCCTCGGTATCCAGCAGCGCGGCCAGGGCCGCATCGGGATCAACCTCGGACCGCAGGTCATGGCAGGGCAGCGCCACTTCATAAGGCTCGGCAACCTCGAAGCTGTCGCCATTGCGGGCAAACAGCAGGCGCAACGCGTCATGGCGGGCCGCGACCGCATTCAGGCTCCGGCCCAGCGCGGCGATATCCAGATCGCCCGCAAGATCAATCACCATCCCCTCATTGAAGCTGGTCGAGGCCAGATCGCCAAGCTGCGCGATCATCCAGATCTCGCGCTGCGCCGGGCTGAGCGGGATGGCCGTGTCCTGCGGCGCAGGCGCGGGCGGGGCACTGGCCGCGCCTGCGCGGGTTCCGTCCAGCACGCCGATCTCTTGCAACTGGTCCACAACGGTTTCCATCGTGGCCCCGATACGGGCGAAATCCGCGTCGGAATGGGCCGTGGTCATGAAGCCGCAATACCCTTCCTGCACATGCACCCCGGCCAGGCGCAGCATCGGATAGGCCAGCGCCGCTGTCGGGTTGTGCTGCACCAGATTGAACGCATACCAGCTTGAAAACCCGCTGATCAGGCGCGGCATGCCCCGGCTGTCGAATATGGTGTCGAACCGCTCCAGCAGCGCCTGTGTCCGCTCCGCCACCCCGGTCCAGAGCTGATCGCCATGGGCCTCCATATGATCCAGCGTTGCGGCCACGGCGGCCAGCACCAGCGGGTGACGCACAAATGTGCCCGCGAAGAATGTGGGCGGCGTTTCGGGTTTGGACGCATCGCCATAGCGCCATGGCCCGCCATCCAGCGCATTCATGAACCGCCCGTCGCCCGCCAGAACGCCGATGGGCATGCCGCCGCCCACGATCTTGCCATAGGTGGCCAGATCGGCGCGGATGCCCCACAGCCCCTGCATCCCGCGCTTGTGCACGCGGAACCCGGTGACCACCTCGTCGAACACCAGCGCCGCGCCGGACTGATCGGCCAACTCGCGCAGAGCGCGCACGAATTCGACGGGGCGATGTTCGGGGTGGCGGCTTTGCACAGGCTCCACCACGAATGCCGCGATATCGTCCAGATTGGCGCGTATCCAGTCCAGCGCCTCTGCGCCGCCATAGGGCAGCACCACCATGTTGCTCAAGCCACTGCGCGGGATGCCCGGCGCGATGGGCAGAGCCGAGGGAGAGGCCCCACGGCTGCGGCCCTTGACCAGCACCTCATCGAACTGGCCGTGATAGTCATTGGCAAAGACCACGATCCTGTCGCGGCCTGTCACTGTCCGGGCCACGCGCATCGCGGCCATGACAGCCTCGGACCCGGTATTGCAGAAGGTCACGCGCTCATGCCCGGTAAAGCGGGCGAAATGCTCGGCCACGCTGCCCGCAAGATCGGATTGCGGGCCGATTGCAAAGCCACGCTCCATCTGGTTGCGCAGCGCATCAAGCACGAAATCGGGCGCATGACCGAAAGCAGTCTGCCCAAACCCGCTGACGATATCGACAAACTCATTGCCATCGATATCCCAGATCCGCGCTCCCTTGGCGCGTTCGGCAACGATGGGAAAGACCATTTCCTTCCATTCCTCGCGGAACCCGGCGGCGGTTCGGGGATCGGCCAGCGCCGTGCGATAACGGTCGGTCCGGGCCTTGGACCCGGTATGCCTGCGGGCGTAGCGGTCCGCCAGATCGCGGGCAAAGGCGCGCTGGCGATCATCGAGCACGGCACCGGAAACAGCCATGCCGCGCCCGATGGCATAGCGCACCGGCTCATCCTCCGGGGTGGGGGTCATGACTGCGGGGGCAGGTGGCGCGGCAGTGGGCGCGGCGACGGGGGCTGGTGCAGGCGACGGCACAGCAGCGACCTGCGGCTGCCCGCCCGACAAGGCGCGCAATTGTTCAGCGAACAGCGACTGCATTACTGAGAGCTGCGCCTGCACGACCCCTTCCATCCCTGGACTGGCCTGCGCTGGCGCGCCAGCGGTCATTTGCACGGCCGGTGTCGCTGCAGCAGGTGCGGGCATGGCGGCCACGGGTGCCGATGCAACAGGGGTCGCCGCAGGGAGAGCTTGCGCGGCCGGGGCCGTTTCGGGCGGTAGCACCCCGTCCAGATGCGCCGCCAGCGCGTCGATGGAAGGGATGTCCGACAGCAATTGCCGGAACGTGATCTGCACGCTGTAAGTCTTGCCCAGGCTCTGGCTGACCTGCCCCAGAAACAATGAGTCAAAGCCAAGTTCCAGAAAGGAAAGGGGCGCCTCTTGCGGGCCCAGCTCCTCGCCCGACAGGTCCGAGAGCAGGGCGCACAGCTCTGCCACAAGGCGCGGCTTGCGGTCAGCGGCAGGCGGGGTGACGGCGGCAGTCATGTCATTCGGCATCGGCAGAATACCTTGCGTTATGGGTTGCACTGTCCCCGTAGCCGCAGCCAGCAGGCCCGCGCGGCGAAGCGGCGCAGGCGCTTCGATCCAGTAGGGACGACGTTCGAACGGATAGGTCGGCGCGGCAATGCGCCGCCCGCTGCCCTTGCGCCAGCGGGACCAGTCCAGCGGGAACCCGCTGGTCCAGAGTTGTGAGGCCGAGTGGGCCATGGCGACCGCGTCAGGTACAGGTCGGGTGTGATCCGGCAGCGACGAAAAAATGCCGCCATGGCCTCCTCGTTTCAGGGTCTGTCCGGCAAATGCCCAAAGCGTGCTGCCAGCGCCAACTTCCAGCATCACAGTCCCCTGACCTTCGCAGACGGTTTGAATACCCGCCTCGAAGTTCACAGTGGCGCGCGCCTGCGCGGCCCAATAGGCCGGGTCGCGCGCCTCATCCTTGGTAATCCATGTCCCGGTGACGCAAGAGACATAGGGAATTTGCGGATCCTGCAGCGCCATCCCCTGCATTTCGCGGCGCAGCGGGTCGGTCACCGGGTCCATCATGCGCGAATGAAACGCATGGGATGTATACAGCAGCGAAGCGGGCAGACCTGCCTTCTCCAGCCGCGCCTGCATCGCGACAATCGCCTCATGGCTGCCGGCCAGAACATGCAACCGCGGGGCATTGCTCGCGGCGAGATCGACGCTGTCATCCAGCACCGCATCCAGCGCCGCGCGATCCGCGCGCACCGATAGCATCGCGCCGCCCGGCTGGTCCTGCATCAGACGGCCCCGCGCGGCGATGATCTTCAGCCCCGTCTCGAACGACATGACCCCGGCCAGCGTTGCAGCGGCAAATTCGCCGACCGAATGCCCGATCATGGCCGTGGCCCTGATCCCGCGCGACAGCCAGAGCTGCGCTGTCGCCACCTGCACAAGATAAAGCGCAGGCTGCGTCAGCCGGGTTTCGCGCAAGGCGCGCGCGGCCGCCGCGTCGCTGGTCTGAGCATAGCACAGCAAATCATTGATATTCAGGTCCAGCAGCGGCTCCAACAGGGCCGCACCCCGGTCGATCCACTCGCGGAACACAGGCTCGGAGGCATAAAGGCCACTGCCCATGCCCGGATATTGCGACCCCTGACCGGGGAACATGAACACAAGGGGCGGCGTATCCTCGGGCGCGATGCGTGGCCCGCCGGGTTTGCGCAGGGCGGCCACGGCATCGGCCCGGTCCGTGCAGGCAATGGCGCTGCGGCAGGGATGGGCATGGCGGCCCTGTTGCAAGGTATGGCTCAGATCGCCCAGATCGGGGGCTTTGCGTTCCAGAAAATCGGCCATCCGGGCGCGCATGACCTCCAACGCCTCTGGCGTGCGGGCCGAGATCGGCAGGATATGCGGGCCGTCATCGACGCTGGCAGGGGCGCGCAACGGGGCCTCTTCCAGCACCACATGGACATTCGTGCCACCCACCCCGAAAGAACTGACGCCCGCGCGCCGCAGCGCGCGCGAAGTGCCATCTGCGGCCTCGGGCTGCCAATCCTGCATCTGCCGGGGCACATGGAACGGGCTGGCGGCGAAATCGAATTTGGGGTTCTCGGTGCGGAAATTCGCCACTGGCGGGATCTTGGCATGCTGCAGCATCAGCGCGGTCTTGATCACACCGACCACCCCCGCCGCCGCATCCAGATGCCCGATATTGCCCTTGACCGACCCGACAGCGACACTGCCGCGCGCCAGATCGGGGCCAAAGACCTGCGCCAGCCCGGTCAGTTCCACCGGATCGCCCAAGGGTGTCGCAGTGCCATGGCATTCCAGATAGCTGATATCCCCGGCCACCAGCCCCGCCGCACGGTGCGCGGCCGCAATCGCGCCCGCCTGCCCCATGACCGAGGGCGCGGTATAGGCGATCTTGTCGGCCCCGTCATTATTGACACCAACACCACGTATGACCGCAATGATCTGGTCGTTATCGCGCATCGCGGCGCGCAGCGGCTTCAGCAACACCACCCCCGCGCATGGCCAAAGACAGTGCCATTCGCCGCCGCGTCAAACGGGCGGCAGACCCCGTCGGCCGACACCATGCCCCCTTCCAGCGCCATGTAGCCCCGGCGCTGCGGAAAGGTGATGGACACGCCCCCGGCCAGCGCCATGTCGCAACTGCCTGCGGCCAATGCCTCGCATGCCTGCGCAATCGCGGTCAGCGAGGTGGAACAGGCCGTCTGCACGGTCAGCGCAGGCCCCTTCAGGTCCAGCTTGAACGACACCCGCGTCGCCAGACTGTCCACCCAGGACCCTGTCAGCTCGGCATAATTTCCGACCTGAAAATTCGAGGTGAAATCCTCCACCCTCTCGCGATCGGCAAAGACATTGTTCATCGCATAGGTGTTGGCCGCCTGCCCGGCATAGACCCCCACGCGGCCCGGTGTGGCGAGCGGATCATAGCCCGCGCGTTCCAGAGCCTCGTGGCAGATTTCCAGAAACACGCGGTGCTGCGGGTCCATGACACTGGCCTCGCGCGGCAGCATCCCGAAATACTTGGCATCGAACTGCTCGGCCCCCTCCAGTATCGGGCGGACCGGCACATAGTTGGGCGCAGCGCGCTCGGCATCGGTAAAGCCATCTTCCAGCTCGTCGGGTTCGAACCTGCGGATCAGGTTCCGGCCCGTGCAGATCGCGTCCCAGAAAGCACCGAGATCGGGGGCACCCGGAATGCGCCCGGCCATGGCGACAATCGCGACCGCGCCATCGGGCGGGGTGCCGGGGGCGGGTTCGGGCGCATCGGCGGGCATGGCGCGGGGTCGCAGGTGTGTGTCTGGCCGGTCGCCGATTTCACGCGCGAGGATGCGCGCCAGATCGTCCAGCCGTGGCGCTTCCAGCATGGTCGTCACAG
>PWWF01000277.1 GCA_003561595.1 Paracoccaceae bacterium
CATGCCTGCAACCAGGGGCGATTTTGCGCGCGCTGTGACGCATATATCACAGGACATGGGCGCCACGAAATCTGCGTCCGATTTGCAGCGCCTCTGTCTTGGGCAGGTGCTTTCTTGCCCGCCCCCTCGGCCTGCACCTCTTCTTGTCAGAAGCGCCAAAGTCAGCCTGAAACACTTTGAATAAAAGTATTTTCCATCACATAGATATCCATGATCCATCCATGCGCCGCGCGCAACCGCGCCCGCTCTGTGCGGATGACCGGCGCCATATCGGCCAGGCGCCCGCTGATCAGATACTCGGCCGCCATACCCAGATAGGCCCCCCACCAGATCTCGATACCCTCGGGCGGCAGGCTCTCAAAGGCGCAGCCCTCATCCAGCATCACGGCCACGCGGGCCACACCCTGCGGCCAGCCCTCTGCCCGCAGGCGCCGCCCTGTCGTGATCATGACAGGCGCACCCAGCCCGTTCAGCGGGATCCTGTGCGCGGCGGTCAGCGCCTGCAGGCTGGTGATTCCGGGGACGACCTCGATCTCCACATCCATACCCGCCCCGATCAGCCGCTGCGCGATCCGCAGGCTGCTGTCATAAAGTGACGGGTCGCCCCAGACCATAAGCGCGACACGGCCCCCACCGGGCAGATGTGCGGCAATGTTCTCGGCCCAGACCTGCGCAATCGCCGCATGCCAGTCACGCACCCGGCCCAGATACTCGCCCGCCTGCGCGCGCTGCGGCAGATCGAACTCGACCAGTCGCACGCTGTCCGCCACACATTCCGCGCAGATCTCGCGGCGCAGGTCGATCAGGTCGGATTTGGCATCCCCCTTGCGCGGCAACAGAATCAGATCGGCACTGTTCAGCGCCCGGATCGCCGCGCGGGTCAGATGATCCGGATTGCCCGTGCCGATCCCGACAAGCGAGAGCTGGATCATTCCGCGCCCCCGGCCAGCGGCCCATAGAGGATCAGCGCAGGGGCGGCCCCGGCTGCCTCACCCGCCAGACTGTCACGCAGGCCGCCCACACTTGACCATGTCAGCGCCTGATCGGGATGGCTGACATTCTCTGCCAGCAGCGCCGGGGTCTGCGGCGGCAGACCTGCAGCGATCAGCAATCCTGCCAGTTCGGCGAATGTGCGGCGCGGCATGAACACGACTGTCGTCGCCTCCGGGTCCGCCAGCGCGGCCATGCGCATCCCTTCGGGCAGCGCGCCGCGCACGTCATGGCCGGTCAGGAATTGCACCCGCCGCGCGCTCAGCCGTCGCGTCAGGGGTATTCCCGCCACCGCCGCCGCCGCGCTGGCCGAACTGACCCCAGGGACGATCTCGAACCCGATATCCGCCGCGCGGCAGGCCGTAATTTCTTCCTCCAGCCGCCCGAAAATGCCCGGATCACCCGATTTCAGCCGCACCACCCGCGCGCCGCCTGTCGCGTAATCGACCAGCAGGCGGCTGACATGGTCCTGCCGGGGCGACGGACGCCCCGCCCGCTTGCCCACTGCCACCAGTTCGGCCCCGGGACGCACATGGCCCAGCATCGCCGCCGAGGACAGATCATCGAACAACACCGCATCCGCCGCCTTCAGCCGCGCCACGGCCTTCAGCGTCAGCAATTCCGGGTCCCCCGGCCCGGACCCCACGAAGGAAACGAACCCGCTCATTCATCTTTGTCCCAAATATCCTCGGGGGGTGAACCGGGCCGCAGGCCCGGGAGGGGGGCAGACAGCCCCCCTTGCGACGCCACACTCATGGCACATCCTCCGCGATCAGGTGAAAGAATGTTCCGGTCACATGCCCGCGCCGCGACCCGGTCTCGGGCACCGCATTCCCGTCGGCGTCACGGACATCCGCCAGCGGCGCATCGGGCTCGGCCAGGATGGTCGAGTAGTGGAATTCATGCCCGCGCAGGCGCTGCCCGACCTGCATCCCCGGCATCGGCGCCTGCAGCACGGCCTGACGGTAGCCCAGATGCATCTTGCGCTTGGCATAGCTGGTCTCCAGCCCCAGCAGCCCCACCATCGCGTGGCGGTTGCCGTCCTTGTCCACCAGCCCCGCGCCCAGCGCCATATACCCCCCGCATTCCCCGTGCACCGGCCGCGTTTCGGCATGGCGCACCAGCCCGGCCCGGAACTGACCCGCAGCAGCCAGACGCCCGGCATGCAACTCCGGGTAGCCGCCCGGCAGCCAGACCAGATCGGCCTGCGGGTCCGGCGCCTCATCCGCCAGCGGCGAAAAGGGGAATATCTCGGCCCCCGCCCGGCGCCAGCCTTCCAGCACATGCGGATAGGTGAAGGAAAAGGCCGCGTCCTGCGCCAGGGCAATGCGCTGCGCGGGCGGTCGGGTCAGCGGGCCTGCCGCAGGCAGGCCCGCCCCCGAAGCCACGGCGCGCAGCGCCCCCAGATCGACATGCGCGCGCAGAAACGCCGCATAATCCGCGATTGCCCGGTCCAGATCCGGGTGCTCGACCGCTTGCACCAGCCCCAGATGCCGCTCGGGCAGCACCAGATCGCCCCGGCGCGGCAGCGCACCCAGAACGCGCAGCCCCGCATGCTCCATCCCCAGTCGCGTCAGGCGCTCGTGCCGCGGGCTCGCCACCCGGTTCAGGATCACGCCCGCAATCGGCAGATCCCGCCAGTAGCGCGCAAAGCCCAGCGCCACGGCCGCCGCCGATTGCGCCTGCCCGGAGACATCGACCACCAGGACCACCGGCCAGCCCATCCGTCGCGCCGTCTCGGCGCTCGCGCCCTGCCCAAATGCGCCGCGGGTGGCCACCCCGTCAAACAGCCCCATGGACCCTTCACCCACCGCGATATCGGCATCCAGCGCCTCTGCCGCGATGGCATCGAACAGCCCCGGCCCCATCGCCCAGGTATCCAGATTGAATGACGCCCGTCCACAGGCCGCCCGGTGAAAGGCCGGGTCAATGTAATCCGGCCCGCTCTTGAACGGCTGGACTGTCAGCCCATCTTCAGCCAGCGCGCGCAACAGCCCCAGCATCACGGTCGTCTTGCCTGTGCCCGAGGCCGGCGCAGAGATCATCAGCCCCGGCGTCATTCGCGGCTGTCCCGATAGACCGAATCCGCTGTTTGCGGCCGGAACCGACGGTCATAATCCGATGCATAGAGGCAGCTTTCCTCGAACCCCTCTGCCGCCAGCGCAGGCCCCACCAGGATCAGCGCCGTGCGCTCCATGCTGCCATCCACGCGCCCCTCGATATCTTCCAGCACCCCGCGCACAATCCGCTGATCGGGCCAGCTTGCCCGCCAGACCACGGCCACGGGGCAATCGGGGCCGTAATGCGGGATCAGATCGCGCGTCACCTGGCCCAGAGTCTGAATGGACAGATGCACGGCCAGCGTGGCCCCGGTCCCGGCAAATGCCGCCAACGTCTCGCCCTTTGGCATCGCGCTTGCGCGCCCCGGCGTGCGGGTCAGCACCACCGATTGCGCCACGCCCGGCAGCGTCAGTTCCGCCCCCAGCGCCGCTGCCGCTGCCGCAAAGGACGGCACACCCGGTGTGACCGTATAGCCGATGCCCAGCGCGCGCAGGCGGCGCAACTGCTCGCCCATGGCCGACCAGACCGACAGATCGCCCGAATGCAGCCGCGCCACATCCTGCCCGGCCTCCTCTGCGGCCACGATCTCGGCCATGATCTGATCGAGCGACAGGGGGGCTGTATTCACGATCCGCGCATTTTCGGGGCAATGGGCCAGCACCGCCTCGGGCACCAGCGACCCGGCATAGAGGCAGACGGGACAGCCCGCGATCAGATCACGCCCGCGCAGTGTCAGCAGATCCGCCGCGCCCGGCCCTGCGCCAATGAAATGCACTGTCATCGCCCCATCCCCTCTGCCAACGCGCAGGTCGCCTGCCCGTCATCCGACACGACCCGCACCCGGATAAGCCGCGCCCCCGGCCCGGCGGCGACCAATGCGCAGGCTTCAGCCACGCTGCCCGTGCCATAGGTGGCCTGGCTGCGCGCCGATTGCGTGGGCGTCGCAATACCTGCCAGGGCCGCGCGCGGCAAGGCGATCAGCGGCAGGCCCAGCGCCTCGGCCAGTGGCGCCACCTGCCCGCGCCGCGCCTCGGGGCATGCCAGTGCGGTGACGCCCGTGGCCTCTGCCAGCAAGCCCCGCAAAGTGGCAGGCTCTGCCCGCGAGCTGCAGCCAATCCCTGCCACGATCATCGCGTCGCGCTCCATTGCACGATCGGATAGGCCGATTGCCAGCAGCGCTTTCGCCCCAGCGGCGCGGCCTGCGCCATCTCGACCCGGCTCAGACGACCGCCCGCGCTTTGATGCCACGCGCCCAGCAGCGCCTCCGATTCCAGCGTCACGGCATTGGCCACCACGCGCACCCCCTGCGGCAGCAGCGCCCACAAACGCTCCAGCAGCGCTCCGGACAGCCCGCCCCCGATGAACACGGCATCCGGCAAGGGCTGGTCCGCCAGCCCCTCGGGCGCACGCGCCTCGATCACCCGCAGATGGTCCACGCCGAGCGCGCGCGCATTGGCGCGCGCCCGCGCCGCCCGCGCGCGATCCGCCTCGAACCCGATGGCGCTGTTGCGCGGATGGGCCAGCAGCCATTCAATCGCGACCGAGCCTGACCCCGTGCCGATATCCCACAACATCTCACCGGGGCGCGGGGCCAGCGCGGCCAGTGTCACGGCACGCACTGCGCCCTTGGTGATCTGCCCGTCATGATCGAACAGCGCCGCATCACGCCCGGGCACACAGGGCATCGGGGTGCCCGCGCCCGCCACCTCCAGCCCCAGGGCAACCGGATGGCGCACATCCTCCAGCGCATAGACCCCGGCCTGCACCACCCGCACCCGCGCGCGCGGCCCGCCCAGCGCCTCCAGCACATGCAACCGGCTTTCGCCAAAGCCCAGATGCGCCAGATACGCTGCCGCCTGTGCCACCGCCGCCCCGTCACGCAACAGCACGATCAGCCGCGCCCCCGGCGCCAGATGCGGGCGCATCCGCTCCAATGGCGCGGCATGCAGGCCCAGGCAGCTCACCCCCTCCAGCGGCCAGCCCAACGTGGCGGCGGCCAGCGAAAAGCTGGATGCCCCGGGCAACGCCACCCATTCCCTGCGTTCCAGATGCCGGGTCACGCTTGTGCCCGCGCCGAACCAGAAAGGATCGCCCGAGGCGAGCATCACCACCCGCCGCCCGCGCAGGCCCAGCAATCGGGGGATCCCGTCCGCAAAGGGCACGGGCCATTCCACGACCTCGCAGGCCAGATCAGGCAACAGGCCCAGATGCCGTGCCGGACCCATGACCAGTTCGGCCTGCGCCAGCGCATCACGGCTTGCCTTGGGCAAGCCGTTCAGGCCATCTTCGCCCAGACCGATGATCGTCAGCCACGGAGCATCAGCCATGCACAACATCCTCGTCCTTGGCGGCACGCAGGGGGCGACACAACTGGTCGGGGTGCTGGCGCAACAAGGGATGTGCGCAACGCTCAGCTATGCCGGGCGTGTCGCGCGGCCCCGCGCGCAGCCGGTGCCCGTGCGCAGCGGCGGCTTTGGCGGGCCAGAGGGGCTGGCGCAATACCTGCAGGACCACGCCATCACGCATCTGATCGACGCAACCCACCCCTTTGCCGAACAGATCAGCCGCAATGCGCTGCAGGCCGCAGCAGTCACCGGCACGCCGCTCATCGCCCTCACCCGCCCGGCCTGGACGCCCGGGCCGGGCGATGACTGGGCCCATGTCCCCGATATCGCTGGCGCAGTTGCCGCGCTGGACCGCCCGCCCGAGCGTATCCTGCTTGCCATCGGACGAATGCATCTCGCCGCCTTTGCCGCCCGACCGCAGCACCACTATCTCTTGCGGTTGGTGGACCCGCCCGACGCGCCCCCGCCGCTGCCCGATCATCACATCATTGTCGATCGCGGCCCCTTCACGCGCGACGCGGAAACCGCCCTGTTGCAAGACCACCGTATCACCCGGATCGTCAGCAAGAACGCGGGCGGTACGGGCGCACAGGCCAAACTCATCGCGGCGCGCGCCCTGCACCTGCCGGTCATCATGATCGACCGCCCCGCCCTGCCCGCGCGCCGCGAGGCGACGGAAATCCCCGATATCCTGGACTGGCTGCACCGAACGGCCAGCCCCGCACAGGCCCGCTGACCCCCCATTCATCTTTGCAAAAAATATCCTCGGGGGGTGAATTGGGCCGCAGGCCCAAGAGGGGGGCAGACAGCCCCCCTTTGCAACGCCCGCGATCATGCCGACCTCGGGGTATAAAGCCAGGACCGCGCTGCACCTTTGACAATCCGCGTCCGGCTGGACCCAAGTATCACCACAGTCCGCATATCCGCCATCTCGGGCCGGGCGTCGCGCAGTGGCACGATCCTCAGCGCCTCTTGCGGTGTGCTGACCGCGCGGGCAAAGAGGATCGGGCGCGCCCCCCCGCATATCCCGCGCAGCAAATCCAGAACACGCGCGAAGCCTTCGGGCCGGGCGCGCGAGCGCGGGTTGTAAAAGGCCATCGCGAAATCAGCCTCGGCGGCCAGCCGCAGGCGGTGTTCGATCACCTCCCACGGCTTGAGATTGTCGCTGAGGTTGATCGCGCAGAAATCATGGCCCAGCGGTGCGCCTGCGCGGGCAGAGGCCGCCAGCATGGCCGTGATGCCGGGCAGGACGTTGATCTCCAGCGTGCGCCAGTGCTCCGGCCCGTCCTCCAGCGCCTCGAACACGGCTGCGGCCATGGCAAAGACCCCCGGATCGCCCGAGGAGACGATGACCACCCGCCCCCCGTCCGCCGCCATCTCCAGCGCATGGCGCGCGCGGTCCATCTCGACCCGGTTATCCGACGGGTGCAGGTTCAGCCCGTCGCGCGGGGCGATGCGCGCGACATAAGGAATGTAGCCCACGATATCGGTCGCCTGATCCAGCGCATGCGTCACTTCAGGCGTGATCAGATCATCGCGCCCGGGGCCGAGCCCCGCGATGGCCAGCCAGCCGCTCATGCCGCCCCCGTGACACAAGGTCTCACAATGCCACGTCCCGCATCGCGGGCATCTTCAGGGCCATTGCGATGGCGGGTCAGGAACCGTGCTGCTTGTTCGGATACCGTGCAGGGGCGCGCGCGCGAAACGCGCGCGACCCTGCCTGACGAACCGGACCGAACTGGCACCGCCCAATGGCACGACACGCCGCTCATGGCCGCCTCCCCTGCCCATGGATGATGACGATGGAGAAATAAGGCACCCGGTCGCCCGCATCGCGCAGGGGCATCACGCGTTCCTGGGGCATCTGCGCATGCTCCACCAGCCAGGCCGCATCCAGCCGCCCCGCCGCCTGCAGCGCGCGGCGCAGTTTCGCCATGTTGCGCCCGATCTTCATGACCACCAGCGCATCGGTCGCGGCGATCCTGTCGCGCAGCACCTCTTCGGGCAGGGTCGCCATCAGCACGGTCAGCACATCATCACCCCAGGTGACAGGCTGGCCCGTCGCCGTCCAGGCGCCCGACATGCCGGTAATCCC
>PWWF01000327.1 GCA_003561595.1 Paracoccaceae bacterium
ATGCCGATGAAGCGCTCGAACGACCCCAGCACCGCACGGTGCAGCATCACGGGGCGATGTTTCGCGCCATCCGCGCCGATATAGGTCGCGTCCAGCCGCTCGGGCAGGTTCGGGTCCACCTGTAGCGTGCCGCATTGCCAATCGCGCCCGATGGCATCGGTCAGCACGAATTCCAGCTTGGGGCCATAGAACGCGCCCTCACCCTCGAATATCTCATAGCTGTGGCCCGCCGCGACCACAGCATTGGCCAGCGCCGCCTCGGCATGATCCCAGCTTTCCTCGGACCCGATGCGCTTTTCGGGCCGGGTCGACAGCTTGATGCGCCAGGACTCGAAACCCAGATCGGCGTAGATGCCTGACAGGAATTCGATGAAGCGGCGCGATTCCGGCTCTATCTGGGCCTCGGTGCAGAAGATATGGGCGTCATCCTGCGTGAACCCGCGCACCCGCATGATCCCGTGCAGGGCTCCGCTCGGCTCATAGCGGTTGCAGGACCCGAATTCGGCCATCCGCAACGGCAGGTCGCGATAGCTTTTCAGCCCCTGATTGAACACCTGAACATGGCAGGGGCAGTTCATCGGCTTGAGCGCGTTGATGGATTTTTCGCGCGCGTGCTCCTCGTCCACTTCGACGATGAACATGTGCTCCTGATAATTCTCCCAATGGCCGCTTTCTTCCCACCGCTTGCGGTTGACGACCTGGGGGGTGTTCACCTCGACATAGCCGCCACGGCGCTGCTGGCGACGCATGTAGTCCTGCAGCGTGGTGTAAAGCATCCAGCCATTGGGGTGCCAGAAAATCTGCCCCGGCGCCTCTTCCTGCAGGTGGAAAAGCTCCATCTCGCGGCCAAGCCTGCGATGGTCGCGCTTGGCGGCCTCTTCCAGCATCGTCAGATGCGCTTTCAGCGCCTTGCGGTCCTTGAAAGCCACGCCATAGATGCGCTGCAGCATGGGGCGCGAACTGTCGCCCAGCCAATAGGCCCCGGCGATGTTCATCAGCTTGAACGCATCGGCGGGCACCTGGCCCGTATGCTGCAGATGCGGGCCACGGCACAGGTCCTGCCAGTGCCCGTGCCAGTACATGCGCAGCGGCTCGCCCTCGGGGATGCGGTCGATCAACTCGATCTTGAACGGCTCGTCCGCGTCCTTGTAGTGCTGAATCGCGCGGGCGCGGTCCCAGAGCTCGGTGCGCACCGGCTCGCGCGCGTTGATGATCTCGCGCATCTTCGCCTCGATCTGCGCCAGATCCTCGGGCACGAACGGCTCGGCGCGGTCGAAATCGTAAAACCAGCCCTTGTCGCGCACAGGGCCGATGGTGACCTTCACATCCGGCCAGATTTCCTGAACGGCGCGGGCCATGATATGGGCAAGGTCGTGGCGGATCAGTTCCAGCGCAGGTCCATCATCGGCCATGGTGTGGATGGCGATGCTGGCATCCGCCTCTATCGGCCATTGCAGGTCCCAATGCGCGCCGTTCACGCTGGCGGAAATTGCCTTTTTCGCAAGCGAGGGCGCAATGCTTTCGGCCACCTGCGCAGGCGTCACGCCCGCGTCATAGGAACGCGCATTGCCATCGGGGAAAGTCAGGGAAATCTGGGCCATTGGCCGGTCCTCGTCTGTTTGGCGCCCACGGAACGCCCGGTTGCGGGTTATGTCGGGCGCCTGTTTCCACGCGCAGCGCCGATATGTCAATGCGGGAAATGACGGGCCGCGCCCGTGCAACCGAAACGCGGCAGAGGCGTTTCAATGGCGTGACGACCGGGAGACTGCGCTTGCGCCAGATGCGAGAGCCGTATGAAAACCGCGCCTGGGGCACCGGCTGCCTTGTGGCGGGCGGCGTGATATTTGCCTCGGCCCTTGCGGCCGATCTGGGTCTGATCTGGTTTGCCGAGCAATTGCGGGTAAACTACCTGCTTGGGGCCGTGCTGGCGGCGCTGGGGCTGTATTTGCGCAGGTTACCGGACTGACTGCGCCAGGAGGATGAGGGATGAGCACACATCGCAGTGCGGTGGAACTGGCCTATGGCGCGCTGGCCACTGACGATGACGGGCGCGTCTGCCGCGACATCCCCGACAGCGCCTGCCGCGCACAGCCGGAGAACTTCATCCGCCATGCGGGCGCATTGGGGCTGAGCAAGGCTGCCGACGGGCTGGTCGATCCCAAGCTGGTGCTGTCCTGGCTGATGACCCATATCGGCGCGCCCACAAGCCTGGTCGGGCTGCTGGTGCCGACCCGAGAGGCAGGCGCGCTTTTGCCGCAACTCTTCATCGCGGCGCGTATCCGCAGCTTGGCCCGGCGCAAATGGGCCTGGGTGGCCGCCGCCGCCGGGCAGGGCGTGGGCGCGGCGATCATCCTGCTGGCCGCGATGCTCTTGGACGGGGCTGCCGCTGGCGTGGGCATCCTGATCGGGCTGGCCGTGCTGGCGCTGGCACGCTCGGTCGCCTCGGTCGCCTACAAGGACGTACTGGGCAAGACGGTGGACAAGGGTCAGCGCGGCACCGTCACCGGCACGGCAGGGACATGGTCGGCGATGGTGGTCATTGGTTTCGCGCTGGTGCTGATCCTGTTTTCCGACGCGCGGGCGGGCATCGTGCTGGGCGCACTTGCGCTGGCCGCAGCAGGCTGGGTGCTGGCGGGTGGCATCTTTGCCGGGCTGGTCGAGGATTCGGGCGCCAGCGAGGGCGGCGCCAATGGCTGGCGCGCGGCCATCGCGAACCTGCGCTATCTGCGCGAGGACCGGCAGCTTGCCCGCTTTACCCTTGCGCGCGGGCTGCTGACCTCGACCGCGCTGGCCCCGCCCTGGCTGGTGGTGCTGGCCTCTGGCGACGGGGGCGACGCGCTGGAAGGGCTGGGCGCACTGGTGCTGGCCTCCAGCCTTGCGGCGCTGGTGTCGAGCTATGTCTGGGGGCGGCTGGCGGATCGGTCCTCGCGGCAGGTGCTGATGCTGACCGGGGTTGCGGGGGCCGCGTCCATGGTGCTGACGCTGGGCTTTGCCGCAACCGGTCTGGCCGCCACGATCTGGGCAATGCCGCTGGCGCTGTTCGGGCTGATGGTCGCGCATCAGGGGGTGCGGCTGGGCCGGTCCACCTATCTGGTGGACATGGCCCCACAGGACCTGCGCGCTGTCTATACAGCGATTGCCAACACTGTTATCGGGGTGATACTGCTGGCCAGCGGGATGTCCGGGGCCGTTGCCGCGCTGTTCGGCGCAGGCACGACACTGGCGCTTTTTGCCGTGATGGCGGCTGGCGGGGCATGGGTCGCATACGGGCTGAAGGAGTTGGGCGATGGCAGCACATCTTGAAACAGCGCAGGGCCGAAAGCTGGCCTATCACCACCACGCAGGCGCAGGGCCGGGCATCGTGTTTCTGGGCGGGTTCATGTCGGACATGTCGGGCACCAAGGCGGTGTGGCTGCAAGACTGGGCGCGCGCGCAGGGCCGCGCCTTTCTGCGCTTCGACTACTCGGGCCATGGCGAAAGCTCGGGCCGGTTCGAGGAGGGGTGCATCGGCGACTGGGCCGAAGATGCGATGGCCGCACTTGAAGCATTGACCGAGGGGCCGCAAGTGCTGGTCGGGTCGTCCATGGGCGGCTGGATCGCGCTGTTGCTGGCCCGCCGGGTGCCTGCACGGGTGCAGGGGCTGGTGGGCATTGCCGCTGCGCCCGATTTCACACAGGACAGCATGTGGCAGGGGCTGAGCGCGGATCAGCAGAGGGCCGTGGAACGCGACGGACAGGTCTCTGTGCCCAACAGCTATGATGACCGCCCCTATATCCTGACCCGCCGCCTGTTCGAGGATGGGCGCGACCAGTCGGTCCTGCGCACGCCCCTGCCGCTGCCCTTTCCCGTGCGGCTGTTGCAGGGCACCGCGGATGAGGCTGTCGCGACCGACGTGCCCCTGCGCCTGATGGATCACGCCGATTGCCCCGATTTGCGCCTGACATTGGTCAAGGGCGCGGATCACCGGTTTTCCAGCCCGGACTGCCTGACGCTGGTGGCACAGGCCATCGAAGAGGTCAGCGCGGCCGGGTAACGCCGCGCGCCCTACCCTGCCAGCAGCGCCAGCGCCTGCGCGTGCAACTCGGCATTCGCAGCAGCGATCACCTGCCCGCCGCCGCCTGCAGACCCGCCCTGCCAGTCCGTGACGACACCGCCCGCCGCCTCGATCACGGCGAGGGGGGCGGCGATGTCATAGGGGTTCAGCCCGGCCTCGATCACCAGATCGATCTGACCGGCGGCCAGCAGCGCATAGGCGTAGCAATCCATGCCAAAGCGGGTCAGCAGCGCGCGGCCCTGCACGCGCTCAAAGGCCGCGCGTTCAGCCGGGGTGCCGATTTCGGGAAAGGTGGTGAACAGGATCGCCTGCGCGATGTCACGGGTCGGGCGGGTCTGCAGCACACGTGGTCCGTGCGGCCCGTGCAACCGTGCCTCACCCAGCCCGCCAAGGAACCGCTCACCGATATAGGGCTGGTCGATCACGCCCAGGAACGGCCCCTGCGCATCACTCAGCGCGATCAGCACACCCCAGCACGGGGTGCCGGACAGAAAGGCGCGCGTGCCGTCGATAGGGTCCAGCACCCATGTCAGGCCCGAATGGCTCTTCACATGGTCGAATTCCTCGCCCAGAATACCGTCATCGGGGTGGTGCTGGGCCAGATAGGCCCGCATGGCCGATTCTGCCGCGCGATCCGCGGCCGTGACCGGATCGAACCCGTCGCGTTCCTTGTTTTCAGCGGCCAGTCCGGGGGTGCGAAACCATTTCAGCGTTTCCTGCCGCGCCAGATCGGCCAAGGCGTCACAACTACGCAAAAGATGCGCCACGTCGGGCGCATCAAGGCGGGTGCGGTCCAAACTCATGCCCGACGGCTCTCCATTGAATTGTATGGGCCGGATACTGGGCACAATAGGGGGCCGAGGGCAAGTCGCAGTCTTGCGACAGCCCCATCAGCCCTCCTCAGGGGGCTTTCACGCAGCCTGACCCAAGGCGCGCGCCAGGTCGAACAGACGTTTGCGCTGGCCTTCGGGAATGGCGTAATAGGTGCGCAACAGTTCCAGCGTTTCCTTTTTCTCGAGCATGTCATCCGCCGCGCTGTCCGCATCGGCATCGACATCCAACCCGTCAAAGAAGAAGCTGGGTGCTACCCCCAAAGCTTGGGAAATATCCCAGAGACGCGACGCGGACACACGATTCGCGCCTGTTTCGTATTTCTGGATTTGCTGAAATTTGATTCCGACTGCCTCGGCCAATTGCTGTTGCGTCATTCCGGCCAGCCAACGCCGATTCCGGATTCGCTGCCCGACATGCTTGTCTACTTCATGAACCATCTAATTCTGCTCTCCGCACGTTCTGGTTTCGGTCAATACACGCGGGTCCTGTCGCCCGCAGGTTGAATTTACTGCTGTCCGACGCTGCACGTTTGCCTTGTTCCGGTATTTCCATTCGGGCTGCCCAGTGAAATGCTCCGCCCGGTTGTCGTGCCCGTCGCCCCAATGCAACATGGGATTGTATTGTACCAAGCGGCAGGCAGATTCCCACGAAAATTTCGGAAATCCCGTAGTTGACCCTAGGTAATTTGCAAAATGCAATGCAATTTGCAAACAACCATTGGGAGAATCTCATCCCTATGCCGCTGGCCCGACGCGACTCACACGGCATGCACGCCGCCAGACCACATGGCTCGCTTTGCCCTTGCCTTGGCGCGGATGAGACGACACGGTGCCGCCCAATTCCATATCCTGAAACGAGGCCCCGATGCGCGCTGTCCGATTGTCCGCGACCGATACCCCGCCACAACTGGAAACCATAGCCGCCCCTGCGCCCGGCGCGGGCGAGGTGGTGATCGATGTCGCCGCCTGCGGGCTGAACTTTGCCGATCTGCTGATGATCACCGGGCAGTATCAGGACTGTCCGCCCCTGCCCTTTACCATGGGGATGGAAGTTTCGGGCCATATCGCGACGCTGGGCGCAGGAGTGACCGGGGTGCAGATCGGTCAGCGGGTCATGGCCTTTACCGGGCAGGGCGGGCTGGCCGAACAGGTGGTTTGCGCGGCCAGTCGCTTGGTGCCCCTGTCCGATGCCATACCCCTGGCAGACGCGGCAGGCTTCCCCATCGCCTATGGCACTTCGCATCTGGCGCTGACCCATCGCGCGGGTCTGCGCGCGGGCGAGCGGTTGCTGGTGCTGGGCGCGGCGGGCGGTGTCGGGCTGACTGCGGTCGAGATCGGCGCGGCACTGGGCGCAGAGGTCATCGCCGTGGCGCGCGGCGCAGCAAAGCTGGAGGTCGCGCGCAAGGCAGGCGCCAGCATCTGCCTGGACAGTGACAGTATCGATCTGCGCAGCGAGTTGAAGGCCGTGGGCGGGGTCGATATCGTCTATGACGCGATCGGAGAGCCCCTGGCCACGCCCGCCCTGCGCGGCCTGCGCCCCGAGGGGCGCTTTCTCGCCATCGGCTTTGCGGGCGGCAAAGTGCCGCAGTTTCCGGCCAATATCCTGCTGGTCAAGAACCTGACGGTGATCGGCCTTTATTGGGGCGGGTATCTGGGCTTTGCGCCCGATGTGCTGACAGACAGCCTGCGCGACCTGATGGATCTGTATGAAAACGGGAAAATCCGCCCGCATGTCAGCCATGTCCTGCCGCTTGAACAGGTCCACCAGGGGCTGGAATTGCTGCGCGCGCGCAAATCCACCGGCAAGGTCGTGATCGAGATTGCCGCGCATTGAACCACCCGATCACGGAACCGTTCAAATCCTGTCCATTTTCGTCATGAAATGCTTGAAACCTGCGGCCTTCCCGACGATATATAGCACAGACTTGGTGCGCGTTCGCGTGCCTTCCCTGTTCTGACGGAGGTAGCAATGGCAGAATACAAGACACTGCGCGCACAGCAGCAGGTCGGGGGCGCACAGGCGGCCCAGATCGACGCTGGACTGCGCGCCCACATGAACAAGGTCTATGCGACCATGTCGGTCGGCATGCTGATCACAGGGGCGGCCGCATGGGCCATCGCGGGGCTGGCCACGACGACCGACCCCTCGGCGGCTGTCGCGCAACTGCCCAATGGCACGATGCTGAACACGCTGGGCGCGACGATCTATGCCTCGCCGCTGCGCTGGGTCATCATGTTTGCACCGCTGGCCTTTATCCTGTTCGGCTGGGGGGCGCTGATGCGCCGGGCCTCGGCGGCCGGGGTGCAGCTTGGCTTCTTCATCTTCGCGACCGCAATCGGCCTGTCGCTCAGCTCGATCTTTCTGGTGTTCACCAGCTACTCGATCACCCAGACCTTTCTGGTGACGGCCATCGCCTTTGGCGGGCTCAGCCTGTGGGGGTATACCACGCAGCGTGACCTGTCGGGCATGGGCACCTTCCTGATCATGGGCGTGATCGGCCTGATCGTGGCGATGATCGTCAACCTGTTCCTGCAAAGCCCGGCGATGATGTTCGCAATCTCGTCCATCGGTGTGCTGATCTTTGC
>PWWF01000013.1 GCA_003561595.1 Paracoccaceae bacterium
ATCCGAGATCACCTTGCCCGAGGATTTCCCCGAAGACGTTTATGTCAGCTTCGATGTGGACGGTCTGGACGCTGCGATCATGCCCGCGACCGGGACGCCCGTGCCCGGCGGCCTGGGCTATTATCAGGCGCTGGGGCTGGTGCGCTCTGCCCTGCGCGGGCGGCGTTGCGTGGGCCTTGATGTGGTGGAACTGGCCCCGATCGCGGGTTGGGATGTCTGGGATTTCACCGCCGCGCAACTGACCTACGCGCTGATGGGGATTGTGCTGGAGAATGAGCGCTGAGGCGGCGTTGCGTCTTTCGCGAAGCTGGGGGGCTGTCTGCCCCCGTCGCCATTGTTCTTGAACCAATGGCGCATAATGACGACCCCCCCGAGGATATTTTTACAAAGATGAAATGAAATGGGGCAGATTGCGGCGCAAGACCGCTAAATCTTGTGTCCAAGGCGTGACAATCCCGCGCGAGGCGCCTATAAGGTGGGCAGTCCAGAAAGGGTGTGTCCTGCATGTCTGCTGAAGCCGCCAAGCGCGAAGAATATGGCGCCGATTCCATCAAGGTTCTCAAGGGGTTGGACGCGGTCCGCAAGCGCCCCGGCATGTATATCGGCGACACGGATGACGGCTCTGGCCTGCATCACATGGTCTATGAGGTGGTCGATAACGGGATCGACGAGGCGCTGGCCGGACATGCCGATTTCGTGCGCGTCACGATTCATGCCGACAGCTCTGTTTCGGTGATGGATAACGGCCGCGGCATTCCGACCGATATTCATGCCGAAGAAGGGGTCTCGGCGGCCGAGGTCATCATGACCCAGCTTCATGCCGGCGGCAAGTTCGACCAGAACAGCTACAAGGTGTCCGGGGGCCTGCACGGGGTCGGTGTGTCGGTGGTCAATGCGCTGTCGGACTGGCTGGAGCTGCGGATCTGGCGCGCGGGCAAGGAGCATGTCGCCCGGTTCGAGCGCGGCGAGACTGTGCGCCATCTGGAAGTGGTGGGCGATGCCGGGGACAAGACCGGCAGCGAAGTGCGCTTTCTGGCGTCGCTCGACACGTTCTCGAACCTCGAATTCAGCTTCAAGACGCTGGAGAACCGGCTGCGCGAGCTGGCCTTTCTGAACTCGGGCGTGCGTATCATTCTGGAAGATCACCGCCCCGCCGAAGCGCTGCGCTCGGAACTGTTCTATGAGGGCGGCGTGCGTGAATTCGTGCGCCATCTGGACCGGTCGAAAACCCCTGTCATGCCGGAGCCGATCTATATGACGGGCGAGCGTGACGGGATCGGGGTCGAGGTCGCGATGTGGTGGAATGACAGCTATCACGAGACCGTGCTGCCCTTTACCAACAACATCCCCCAGCGCGATGGCGGCACCCATATGGCGGGGTTTCGCGGCGCGCTGACCCGCACGATCAACGGCTATGCGCAATCGAGCGGGATCGCGCGCAAGGAAAAGGTCAGTTTTACCGGTGATGACGCCCGCGAGGGGCTGACCTGCGTGCTGTCGGTCAAGGTGCCGGACCCCAAGTTTTCCAGCCAGACCAAGGACAAGCTTGTCTCCTCCGAGGTGCGCCCGGCCGTCGAGGCGCTGGTAAACGAAAAGCTTGCCGAGTGGTTCGAGGAGAACCCGCTGCACGCAAAAAGCATTGTCGGCAAGATCATCGAGGCCGCGCTTGCGCGCGAGGCCGCGCGCAAGGCGCGCGAGCTGACCCGGCGCAAGACGGCGCTGGATGTGGCCAGCCTGCCCGGCAAGCTGGCCGATTGCCAGGAACGCGACCCCGCCAAATCCGAGCTGTTCCTGGTCGAGGGTGACAGCGCTGGCGGGTCGGCCAAGCAGGGGCGGTCGCGCCAGAACCAGGCCGTTCTGCCGCTGAAGGGCAAGATCCTGAATGTCGAGCGCGCGCGCTTTGACCGCATGCTGTCCAGCCAGGAAATAGGCACGCTGATCACGGCGCTGGGCACGGGGATCGGGCGGGACGAGTTCGATCTGAGCAAGCTGCGCTACCACAAGATCGTCATCATGACCGATGCCGATGTGGATGGCGCGCATATCCGCACGCTCTTGCTGACATTCTTCTTCCGCCAGATGCCCGAACTGATCGAGGAGGGGCATCTTTATATCGCGGAGCCGCCGCTCTACAAGGTCGCGCGCGGAAAATCCGAAGTCTATCTCAAGGACAAGACCGCGCTCGAGGATTTTCTGATCGAGCAGGGGGTGGACGGCGCCGTTCTGCGCCTTGCCACGGGTGAAGAAATCGTCGGCGCCGATCTGGCCCATACCGTGAATGAGGCCCGCGCCGTGCAGCGGTCGCTGCAATCCTTCCCGACGCATTATCCGCAGCATATTCTGGAACAGGCCGCCATCGCAGGCGCGCTCATGTCAGAGGCGCTGGCCGCCCATCCGCAGGAGCTGGCGGATTCGGTCGCAGCCCGGCTGGACCTGATCGCTGCCGAATATGAACGCGGCTGGCAGGGGCGCCCGACACAGGATGGTGGGCTGCGTCTGTCCCGTGTGCTGCGCGGGGTCGAGGAAGTGCGCCGACTGGATGGCGCGGTTCTGCGCTCGGGCGAGGCGCGCAGGCTGTCGGCCCACACGCCCGGCCTGCAAGAGGTCTACAGCCAGCCTGCCGAGCTGGTGCGCCGCGACCGCAAACAGAAGATCTATGGCCCCGTCGATCTGCTGTCGGCGATCCTGACCGAAGGAGAAAAGGGCCTGTCGCTGCAACGCTACAAGGGTCTGGGCGAGATGAACCCCGACCAGCTATGGGAAACCACGCTGGACCCCGAAGCGCGCACGCTGTTGCAGGTCAAGATCGACGATCTGGCCGAGGCCGATGACATCTTTACCAAGCTGATGGGTGATGTGGTCGAACCCCGGCGCGATTTCATCCAGCGCAATGCGCTGAATGTCGAAAATCTCGACGCCTGACGCATCGCAATCGAGACGCTGCGAGTTGATAATTCCGTGCCCATATCCGGCGCTTTTACGCCGGATATGGGCTTTTTCATACACGGCTGCCTCCGAACGAAATATTTTTCTTGCTCGGTCATGCAAAATATCTGACACTTTCCTGAACCGCACCAAATGCGGACATAAAAAATCATAACGCGCAGGGAGTGTGCATGCCGCAAGACGGCCAGTCGGTACTGCATGTGCAGGACCTCAAGACAGTGTTTTCCACTCGTTCCGGGGATATTCACGCGGTCAACCGGGTGAGTTTCGCCTTGCAGCCCGGTGAGTTGCTGGGGGTCGTGGGTGAATCCGGATCGGGCAAATCGGTCACGATGATGTCGCTGATCGGGTTGTTGCCGATGCCGCCTGCCGAAGTGCGCGAAGGCTCGGTGGAGTTCGACGGGCATGACCTGCTGAAGCTGGGGCGGAAGGAATTGCAGGCGCTGCGCGGGCGCGATATCGGCTTCGTGTTTCAGGACCCGATGACCTCGCTCAATCCGGTTTTCACTGTGGGGTTCCAGATCATGGAACCGCTGCGTCGGCATATGGGCATGGACAAACCTGCCGCGCGCAAACGGGCGGCGGAACTGTTGCAACTGGTCGGCATTTCGGATGCGGAGCGGCGGCTCAAGGATTTCCCGCATCAGTTTTCAGGCGGGATGCGCCAGCGGGTGATGATCGCGATTGCGCTGGCCTGCGACCCCAAGGTGCTGATCGCGGATGAACCGACCACGGCGCTGGATGTGACCATTCAGGCCCAGATTCTGGAACTGGTGAAAGACCTGCGCCAGAAGCTGGGCATGTCGATCATCTGGATCACGCATGATCTGGGGGTGATCGCAGGCATCGCCGACCGTGTGATGGTCATGTATGGCGGGCAGGTGGTCGAATACGGCCCCGTGCGCGAGGTTTTTGCCAACCCCGCCCATCCCTATACCCGCGCGCTGATGACAACGGTGCCGTCCGTGCGGGGCGAACGCGCCGAAAAGCTGAACGTGATCGAGGGGCAGCCGCCCATCCTGTCACAGCACCCCACGGCCTGCCCGTTCCGCGCCCGCTGCCCCAAGGCGTTCGATCGCTGCGGGCGCGAGAATCCGCGCCGCTACACAGTCGCGCCGGGCCATGACGCGGCCTGTTTCTGGGATCATGAAACCGGGGGGGCGCGGGATGGCTGATCGGCGCAAACTGGTCGAAGTGCGCGACCTCAAGATGTATTTCCCCATCACCTCGGGCGTGCTGCGGCGGCATTCGGGCGATATCAAGGCCGTCGATGGGGTGAGTTTTGACATCTACGAGGGCGAGACGCTGGGCGTGGTCGGGGAATCGGGCTGCGGCAAATCCACCTGCGGGCGTGCGGTGCTGCGGCTGTATGATATCACGACGGGGACGATCAAGATCGACGGGGTGGAGATCGGCACCAAAAGCCAGTCCGCCCTGCGCAAGACCCGGCCCACGATGCAGATGGTGTTTCAGGACCCGCAGGCCTGCCTGAACCCGCGCATGACCGTTGCAGGCATCATCAGCGAGCCGCTGGACGAGCATACCAACTGGTCCAAGGCCCAGAAGCTCGACAAGATCTATGAGTTGATGGATGCCGTGGGGCTGAACCGCAATTTCGCCAATCGCTACCCGCATGCGTTTTCCGGCGGGCAGCGGCAGCGGATCGGGATCGCGCGGGCGCTGGCGCTCAACCCGAAATTCATCATCTGTGACGAGCCTATCGCAGCGCTGGATGTGTCAATTCAGGCGCAGGTCGTCAACCTGCTGGAAAAGCTGCAGGATGAGTTTGGCCTGACCTACATGTTCATCAGTCATGACCTGTCGATGGTCCGCCATATCGCGGACCGCGTGGCGGTCATGTATCTGGGCAAGATCGTCGAACTGGCCCCGCGCGACGCGCTTTATAACAGCCCGCGCCACCCCTATACCGAGGCGCTTCTGTCGGCCGTCCCCGATCCGGACCCCAAGCGCGAGGAGCGTGCCGAACGGATCGTGCTGACGGGCGATGTGCCCTCGCCTGCCAACCCGCCCAAGGGCTGCAATTTCTGCACCCGCTGCCCCAAGGTCATGGATATCTGCCGCGAGATCGACCCCGAATATCGCGAACTGGAACCGGGCCATTTCGTGGCCTGCCACCTGCATAACACAGCCGGGACAACCGGCGCCCCGAGGGACGAGCATAACCAACAAGGAGAAGACGCATGAGAACCAGAATAGCCCTGCTGGGCACCGCCGCAGCCATCGTGCTGGCGCCTGCGAGCGCGATGGCCGAGCGTGAGCGCGGATCGTCGGGCCACCTGAATGTCATCTACTGGCAGGCCGTATCCACCATGAACCCGTTCCTGTCGGGCGGCACCAAGGAGATGAACGCCGCCTCTGTCGTGCTGGAGCCGCTGGCGCGGTTCGACAATGAGGGCGAACTGGCACCCTGGCTGGTGGACGAGATCCCGACACTGGACAATGGCGGCGTGTCCGAGGATCTGAAAACCATCACCTGGCGCCTGACCGAGGGGCTGCTGTGGTCCGACGGGTCCGATGTCACCTCGGAGGATGTGGTCTTTACCTATGAATACTGCAACCACCCCGAGGGCGGCTGTTCCTATCGTGACCGTTTCGCCGGGATCGAGAGTGTCGAGGCCGAGGACGAGCTGACCATCAAGATCACCTTCGAGGATGCGACGCCCAACCCCTACCTGCCCTTTGTTGGCGCGGGCTCGCCCATCTTCCAGAAAGCGCAGTTCGAGGATTGCATGGGCGCCCGCGCCCCCGAATGCACCGAGCAGAACTTCGCGCCCATCGGAACCGGCCCCTATGTGGTCACGGATTTCCGCCCCAATGACGTGATCCAATTCGAAGCGAACCCGAACTATCGCGTGCCGACCCAGCCCTATTTCGAAACGATCACCTGGGCCGGTGGCGGCGATGCGACGGGCGCGGCGCGTGCCGTGTTCCAGACCGGCGAGATGGATTACGCCTGGAACCTGCAACTGTCGCCCGAGGTTATCGAGCAGATGGAAGCTGGCGGGCAAGGCGAATTGCTGGTCGATTTCGGCCCGCTGATGGAGCGGATCGAGATCAACTTTACCGATCCTTCGCCCGATCTGCCCGAAGGTGAGCGCTCGACCCGGATGCACCCGCACCCGATCCTGTCGGATATCCGCGTGCGTGAGGCGCTGAGCCTGGCCATCGACCGCGAATTGCTGACCGAGATCGGCTTTGGCCCGATGGGCATGCCGACCTGTAACTTCATCGTCGCCCCGCCCGCCATGGCATCGACCAACAATGATGGCTGCCTGGTGCAGGACAAGGACCGCGCCAATGAGTTGCTTGATGAGGCCGGCTGGGAAATGGGATCGGACGGCATCCGGACCAAGGATGGCGAGCGGTTGGAACTGCTGTTCCAGACCTCGACCAACGCCGTGCGTCAGGACTTTCAGGCGCTGATCCAGCAGGACTGGCGTGACATCGGTGTGGATACCCGCCTGCGCAACATCGATGCGGGCGTGTTCTTCGGGTCGGACCCGGGCAGCCCCGACACCTATCTGAAGTTCTATGCCGATGTGCAGATGTATGCCTCGCTGTTCGAGGGCACGGACCCCACGCCGCACCTGGAGCAGCGTCGCTGCGGGCGTGAACCGCAGCCCGACACCCAATGGCAGGGCCAGAACATCAACCGCTACTGCAACGAAGAGTATGACGCGCTCTGGGCCGAACTGAACCGCGAGCCTGACCCGGATCGGCGTGTCGAGCTGGTGATCGCGCTGAACGACATGTTCGTGCAGGACTATGCGCATCTGCCGCTGGTGGCACGGGGCCGGGTTTCGGCTGCGTCCAACACGGTTGGCGGCATCATCCTGAATGTCTGGGATTCCGAGCACTGGAACCAGGCTGAATGGTATCGCATCGAAGAGTGATCTTCGCATGACACCGGCCTGCCCCGCCCATGCGGGGCAGGCTACCCTCTGACCAAAGGCACGCCCCATGCTTTCCTACACGCTGCGCCGTCTGGCTTTTGCCGTGCCCACTGTGCTGGTGATCAGCCTGATCGTGTTCCTGATGCTGGATCTCGCGCCGGGCGACCCCACGGCCAGCCTGCCCATGACCATCCCGCTGGAAGTGCGCGAACAGATCCGCATCTCGCTGGGTCTGGGAGAGCCGGTTATCGTGCGCTATTTCAAATGGTTGCAGATGACGCTGGTGACCGAGCCACTGCATGTTCTGGCCGGCGTGACCGGCTGGGACATTGCGCCGCAAGGCCCGCGCATCCTGTCCTGGCAGACCCGCTCGCCGGTGGGCGACATCATCGTGCAGCGCGTGCCGCAGACGTTGTGGGTTGTCGGCATGGGCTATCTGTTCGGCATCCTGATCGCGGTGCCGATCGGCGTGATTTCGGCCTATCGCCAATATAGCTGGTTCGATCAGGTCGGCACATTCGTGTCCATGGTCGGATTCTCCGTGCCCACCTTTTTCACGGGTGTCGTGTTCATCCTGGTGTTCTCGGTCTGGCTGGGCTG
>PWWF01000251.1 GCA_003561595.1 Paracoccaceae bacterium
GCCGGGCTGGATATGCTGCAGGCGCGAAGTCAGCGGGCCGTCCGGCACCTTGATCGAGTAGAATTCCAGTTCCTCATCCCAGGAGGGCGAGGCGATGGAATAGGCGCGCAGCAGCGGTTTGCCATTCTCGCCCAACAGCCCGATCATCACGAACTCGCCCGACCGGAAGCGCAGGCTGCGCGGCCGCGTGCAGCGAAACGCGAACAGCCGGTCGGTATAGTGCCGGACCGAGGTGACGGTCTGCGCATCCGGCAGGGTCGGGGTAGGTTTGGGTGATGGGGCAAGATGTTCGGTCATCACGATCGCCTTCGCTGTCGCTGTTCTCTTATCTGCAGGCTGCACCTACGCCTTGACACAGGTCAACTGCAAGCGCGCTTTTGGTCGCAACGCAGTGCGAGCGCCCCCGAATCTGCCAGTTTGTTCCGATTTGACTGGCAATTTCCGCAAGAACCAAGATAAAATTCCCAAAACCGCCCAACCTACAGGCAATATCCCTCATGGCTGACACGCTCGACGATCTGGATCGCCGCATCCTGGCAGAACTGCAACGCGATGCAAGCCAGTCGCTGGATGACATCGCAGGGCGCGTGGGTTCCAGCAAGACGCCGGTCTGGAATCGCATCCGCAAGCTGCGCAAGGCCGGGGTGATTCTGCGTGACACCGTTTTGCTGGACCCCGAATCGCTGGGGCTGGAGGCGTGTTTCTTCGTGCTCGTGCGCACCTCGGCGCATGAGGCCGACTGGCAGGCGCGCTTTCTGCAGGCTGTCCGCCAGCGCCCCGAAGTGCTGGAAGCCCACAGGCTGGCGGGCGATATAGACTATATCCTGAAAGTGCGCGTGCCCAATGCCCGCGCCTATGACCGCTTCTATCAGGCGCTGATCTCTGAGGTGACGATCCATAACGTCACCGCGCTGCTGTCGATGGAAGAGATCAAATCCACGACCGAATTGCCGCTGGAGCAGACGCGCAGCTAGACGGGGTGGCATGAGGCAGGCAGTTGTGTTCTGCTGCCACGACTGAATGGAGGATGCCCCATGCGTGTCACCCTGCCCTTGATCACGGCCTGCTTCGCCTGTCTTGCCGGTCTTGCCAGCGCCCATGACCTGCCGCGCCTGCATGACGTGCAGGGGGTGGCATCGGATGATGTGCTGAATGTCCGCTCCGACCCCGGGGCCGGGTCCGAGATTGTTGGCGAGCTGGCCCCTGATGCGCGCGGGGTCGAGGTGATCGCCCGCAATGACGCGGGCACATGGGGGCAGGTCAATATTCAGGAGAGGTCGGGCTGGGTGTCGCTGCGCTATATGGAGCCGCGCGATCATGAGTTCGACGCGCATAACCTGCCCGTGGGCCTGAGCTGCTATGGGACAGAGCCGTTCTGGTCGCTGACCAACATGGATGGCAGCATGCGCTATGAGGCGCCGATTGAGGACGCGCAGGACATGCCCATCGAGACGACACAAACCGTCCAAGGGCGCAATGACCTGCGCCGCATGGTCCGGATGCGCGGCCCTGACGGCACGGCCTCGGGTTTCCTCTATCAGGCCGCGTGCAATGACGGGATGAGCGACCGGAATTTCGCGCTGTCGATCGGGCTGATGGTGGGGCCGGACGGACCGCTCTTCAGCGGGTGCTGCACGCTCAGCCGCTGATCTGCGCCCTCTCCAGCGCGTCCAGCCAGCGCGTCAGCCGCGCGCGGTTCACCCCCATGTCCGAATACCCGAATCGCGAACGGGCAAAGGCCAGCAGCATCGCCCCCTCGCCTGCCGGCTCAATCAGCACCGAAGTATAGTCAGGATACCCCATCAGCGGCGTACGGCTGATATAGGTCATGTGCAGGCCCTCGACCGACCCGGCCAGCAGCCGCGCGCCATCAGCGCGCGCCACGTCATCCAGCCGCGCGGCCAGATCGGCGGGTGGCATCTGATAGACACGCGGCATGGCATCGCCGCCCGCCATGCGGATCAGGTGGAAATTGGGCGTGGGCGGGCGCGACACAAGGCGCGGGTCCTCATGCCAATGCGCGGGGTCCGACGGGGCCAGCCGGATATAGGCCAGCATGGCGCCCCCCGCGACCAGCGCGACAAGCAGGATCAGCTTTATCATTGCGCGCGCTCCCGCAACGCGCAGGCATAAAGCGCGATCAGTTCCATTCCCACATGCGCCCCCATGATGGCTGTTGCCTCGGTCGGGTCATGCGCGGGGCAGACCTCGACCACATCGCCACCGGTCAGATTGATCCCGGCCAGCCCGCGCAGGATGACGGCGACCTGATTGGGGGTCAACCCGTTCCAGACCGGGGTGCCGGTGCCCGGCGCATAGCCGGGGTCAAAGGCATCTATATCGAAACTCAGATAGCAGGGACAGTCGCCCACGATCTCGCGCACCTGCGCGGCCACGGCACGCGGCCCGGCCTCATGCACCTCGAACGCATCGATGACATTCAGGCCGCAATAATCCTCGCATTCGGTGCGAATGCCGATCTGGACGGATTGCGCAGGCGCGATCAGCCCCTCTTTCACGGCGCGGTACATCATCGTGCCGTGATCCATCCGCGCCGGGTCATCCTCGGGCCAAAGGTCGGAATGCGCATCGAACTGGATCACGCTGAGTGGGCCGAACCGTTCGGCATGGGCGCGCAGGATGGGCAGCGTGATGAAATGATCCCCGCCCAGAACCAGCGTGCCCGCGCCCGCATTCAGGATCGTGGCGATATGGGCGCGCAACGCATCGGGAAACCGCGCCAGATGCCCCGGATCATAAGCCAGATCGCCGTAATCGATGACCGAACAGGTGCTGAGCGGGTCGAACCCCCAGCCATAGGGCGGAAAGCAGGGCTGCAGGCTGCTGGCCGCGCGAATCGCGCGCGGCCCGAACCGCGCCCCCGGCCGGTGAGAGGTCGCCTGATCGAAACAGACCCCGGTCACGGCCAGATCCACCCCGGTCAGATCCTTGGTGAACCGGCGGCGCAGGAAAGAGGGGACGCCCCCGAATGTCGCCTCATAGGACAGGCCGCGCAGATCGGCGCGTGTGAGGGCGGTATCAACGTCGCGCCCCGGGGGTTCAAGTGACATGGTGCTTTCCTCTCTGTGCGAAACCTCTATCCTGGCGCGCAGGCGACCCGAGGCCAGAATGCTTTACGAACTCATCGGACATGACCCATCGCGCTGGCCAGACAGTTACTGGCGCGCAAGCTGCCCGGCGCTGCCCCCCTGCCCACCGCTTCTGGGCCGCAGCACTGTCGATGTTGCGATCATCGGCGCAGGCTATGCTGGCCTGAATGCCGCGCTGGAACTGGTCGAGGCGCATGGCGCCAGCGTCGCCGTGCTGGAGGCCGCGCAACCTGGCTGGGGGGCATCGGGGCGCAATGGCGGATTCTGTTGCCTTGGCGGCACGAAACTGGACGCGCCCGCCATCACGCGGCGAATCGGCGCGGCGGGCACCGCCGAATGGGATGCGTTCGAACATGCGGCCATCGCGCGCGTGCGCGACAATCTGGACCGCTACCGGATCGATGCCCGGACGACCGAGACGGGCGAGATCCAGCTTGCCGCAAATGCGCGCGCCTGGGCACGGATGCAGCGCGCGGGGGGCGAGGTTCTGAGCGCGACCGAATTGCGCGACTGCGGGCTGAATACAGGCGTCTACCTCGGTGGCGCGATGACGCGCGCGGGCTTTGGCCTGCACCCCTATGCCTATGTCACCGGGCTTGCTCGCGCAGCACTGGCCGTGGGCGTCGCGCTGCATGGCGACAGCCGGGTGACACGCCTGACGCCCGCACAAGACGGTTGGCAGGTTAACACCGCGCAAGGGCAATTGCAGGCGCGGCAGGTGCTGATCGCCACCAATGGCTATAGTGACGAACGCCTGCCAGGTTGGCTGCACAGGCGCATTCTGCCTGCGCTGTCGCATGTGATGGTCACCGAACCGATTGGCCCTGCCGACCTGCAGGCGCAGGGCTGGACACGCCATCTGATGGCCTACGACTCGCGCACCTTGCTGCATTACTTCCGCCTGCTGCCCGACAATCGCATGCTGTTCGGCGCGCGCGGCGGGATGTCCTTTCGCCCGGCCCCGGTCGCCCGCTTCGCGCGCGACGCCCGTCAGGCATTCGACATGATCTTTCCGGCATGGCGCGCCGTGCCTGCGGCCTATCACTGGAACGGTCTGGTCTGCCTGACGAGCAGCCGCGCGCCCTATATCGGGCCGGTGCCGGGCGCGCAGGGCCTGTTTCTGGCGCTTGGCTGGCACGGCAACGGCGTTGCCGCCGCATCCGAGGGCGGGCGCTGCGCCGCCCGCGTGCTGATGGGCGTGGCGGATGCCGCCCCAAGGCTGACACGCCGCCCCCCGCCCCGCTTCCCGCTGCCGCGCAAACTGGCGCTGCGCGCGGGCATGGCGCTGGCCGGGCTGGCCGATGGCAAGCTGCGTCCGCGCTGAGGGGGCGTGCCCTCTGCCAACCCGCAGCCCGATGGCGCACATCTGCCCCCTGCCCTTTGCTCAGGCCGCTGCCTTCAGCATCCCCTCGGCCTGCAGATAGGCATGGGTCTGATCCAGCGTTTTGCGCGCGCGGAACACCAGTTCATCAATATCGCCCGGTGTGATGACAAGCGGGGGCGCAATCACCATCCGGTCGCCCACATGGCGCATCACCAGATTATTCCCAAACGAGAACTCGCGGCAGAACTGCCCCACTGTCCCCGGCTCCGCGTCGAATTTCGCGCGCACCGCCTTGTCAGGTGTCAGCGCAAGGCTTGCCATCATGCCGCGCGACACGGCCTCGCCCACCAGCGGATGATCGGCCAGCGCGCGCCAGGCCTGCGCAAGATACGGGGCCGTGTCAGCGCGCACACGCTCGATGATATGCTCTTCCTGCAATATGCGCAGGTTTTCCAGCGCCACAGCCGCCGCGACCGGGTGACCGGAATAGGTATAGCCGTGGTTGAACTCATCCTGCCCGATGGTCTGCGCCACCTCGTCACAGACGATCGACCCGCCAATCGGCTGATAGCCAGAGGAGAGGCCCTTGGCGATGGTCATGATATGCGGGCGGATGCCGTAACTCTGGCTGCCGAACCATTCGCCCAGACGCCCGAAACCGGTGATCACCTCATCCGCGATCAGCAGGATGCCATATTGCGCAACGATGCGCTGGATCTCGGGCCAGTAGCTTTCGGGCGGGATGATCACGCCGCCCGCGCCCTGCACCGGCTCGCCAATGAAACCCGCGACACGTTCAGGGCCGATGGCCAGGATCATCTCTTCCAGTTGCCGGGCGCGCGCGCGGCCGAATTCCTCGGGCGTGGCATCGCCCCCCTCGCCCCACCAATAGGGCTGGTCGATATGCACGATATCCGGAATCGGCAGCCCGCCCTGTGCATGCATTGCCGCCATCCCACCAAGCGAGGCGCTTCCCATGCTCGACCCGTGATAACCATTGCGCCGCGCAATGATCACCCGCCGCTCGGGCTGGCCCTTCAACGCCCAGTAGTGGCGGATCATACGGATATTGGTGTCATTCGCCTCTGACCCGGAGCCTGCGAAGAACACATGGTTCAGATCGCCCGGCGCCAGTTCCGCCAGCTTTGCGGCAAGCTGCAGGGCGGGCACATGGCTGGTCTGGAAAAACGTGTTGTAATAGGGCAGCTCGCGCATCTGGCGCGCGGCGGCCTCGGCCAGCTCGGCCCGGCCATAGCCGATATTGACGCACCACAGCCCCGCCATGCCGTCGATCAGCTCTTCGCCCTCGCTATCGGTCAGGCGCACGCCATCGGCGCGTGTGATGATGCGCGCGCCCTTCTTGCCCAGCGCTGTGTTGGCGGTGAACGGGTGCATGTGATGGGCCGCATCCAGCGCCTGCAATTCGGCCGTGGGCGGGGTGTTGGTCAAGACCATGATCGGGGCTCCTGTCGTGTCGGGCGCAAGGATACTCTGCGCCCCGACCCCGTCAAGAGAATTTGATCAAATTCTGGCACGCCCCCTCAGGCCCGCTCGGCGAAAAGCCCCGCCTGCAGCCCGGCGCGGATATTGGCCACCCCTTGCGCGATATCCGCCCGCACCGCGCGCTCCAGCGCAGCAGCATCGCCCAGCGCCAGCGCCGAGAGCGCCAGCTTGTGATTGTCGGGCTGGCGCAAACGGTCCGCATCCGGCCCCTCACAGACCACACGCAAGGACGGCCCCAGCCGCAGCCACAGCGACGCGGCCATCCCCTCCAGCACATCGGACCCCGCCTGCGCATAAAGCGTGAAATGGAACGCATGATTGGCCCGCAGATAGGCCGGGACATCCCCGCGCGCGATGGCCGCATCGACCTGCGCATCAATCGCCCCCAGCCGCGTGCCCAGCCCCGGCCCCTTGCGCGCCAGCGCCTGCGCGGCCAGCCGCACCTCGATGGCCGTGCGCGCATAGCCCAGATCCTCCAGCGCCTCTGCCCCCAGCCGTGGCACCACAACCCGCCGGTTGCCGCGCCACTGCAACGCCCCTTCCGCAATCAGCCGCCGGATCGCCTCGCGCACGGGGGTCATGCCCAGGCCCATCTCGGCCACCAGCCCCTCGATGGTCACGGCACTCCCGGGTGCCAGCTCGCCAAACAGCACCATCTCACGCAACCGCGCATAAGCCAGTTGATGCGCAGGCACCCGCTCTGTCATCCGCACCCCCACCTGCCCTTCATCTTGCCAAAAATACTCAAAAACGCCGGGCGCAGCCCGGCGCTCCCCTCAAATACTCAGAAAAACGCCTGCAACCCGGTCTGCGCCCGGCCCAGAATCAGCGCATGCACATCATGCGTGCCCTCATAGGTGTTCACTGTCTCCAGATTCACCATATGGCGGATCACCTGATATTCCTCGGATATCCCGTTGCCGCCATGCATGTCGCGCGCCATGCGCGCCACATCCAGCGCCTTGCCGCAATTGTTGCGCTTGATGAGGCTGATCATCTCGGGCGCAGCACTTGCATCATCCATCAGCCGCCCGACCTGCAGCGCGGCCTGCAGGCCCAGCGTGATCTCGGTCTGCATATCGGCGAGTTTCTTCTGGAAAAGTTGCGTCTGCGCCAGCGGGCGCCCGAATTGCTTGCGGTCCAGACCATACGCGCGCGCGGCGTGCCAACAGAACTCTGCCGCACCCATCACCCCCCAGGCGATCCCGTAGCGCGCGCGGTTCAGACAGCCGAACGGGCCTTTCAGCCCTTCGACATGGGGCAGCAGTGCCTCCTCGCCGACCTCGACCCCATCCATCACGATCTCGCCCGTGGTCGAGGCGCGCAAACTCAGCTTGCCCTCGATCTTCGGCGCGCTCAGCCCCGCCATGCCGCGCTCCAGCACAAAGCCCCGGATCTTGCCGCCATGCGCCTCGGATTTCGCCCAGACCACAAAGACATCGGCAAAGGGGCTGTTGGAAATCCAGGTCTTGGACCCGCTCAGCC
>PWWF01000033.1 GCA_003561595.1 Paracoccaceae bacterium
CAGCGCCTCGCGCAATATGGGGATTGACGCGCATGGCACGTTTTCGGGCGCGCTGGCCTGGCCCTTCGTCTACCCGTGGCCGCAACGCCCCGCCGGGCTGATCGAGGCCGCGTTCGATGAGCTGGCCGCGCGCTGGCGTCCGATCCTTGACCATGCCGAGGAATGCGGCGTCGATATCTGCTACGAGATACATCCGGGCGAAGACCTGCATGACGGCATCAGCTACGAGATGTTTCTGGAGCGCACGGGCAACCATGCCCGCGCCTGCATGCTGTATGACCCGTCGCATTATGTCCTGCAGCATCTGGATTACCTGGACAATATCGACATCTATCGCGACCGCATTCGCATGTTCCATGTCAAGGATGCCGAGTTGAACCCGACGGGGCGGCAGGGGGTCTATGGTGGCTTTCAGTCATGGGTGAACCGTGCGGGCCGGTTCCGCAGCCCGGGCGACGGGCAAGTGGATTTCGGCGCGATCTTTTCGAAACTGGCAGCCAATGATTTCGATGGCTGGGCGGTTGTCGAATGGGAATGCGCGCTGAAACACCCCGAGGACGGGGCGCGCGAGGGGGCGGAGTTCGTCAGCGCGCATATCATCCGTGTCACGGAAAAGGCTTTTGACGATTTCGCGGGCAGCGGCGCTGATGATGCCGCGAACCGCCGCATACTGGGGATATGAGACATGGAACAAACCAAACCAATCAGGCTGGGCATGGTCGGTGGCGGCAAGGATGCCTTTATCGGCGGGGTGCACCGCATCGCGTCGCGCATTGACGGGGAATTCACGCTTGTGGCCGGGGCGCTGTCCTCGACACCCGAACGTGCCAGGGAAAGCGGGATCGCGCTGGGGCTGGACCCGGATCGCTGCTATGGCAGCTACGCCGATATGGCCGAGGCAGAGGCCGCGCGCGACGACGGCATTCAGGCCGTGTCTATCGTCACGCCCA
This sequence comes from Paracoccaceae bacterium, assembly GCA_003561595.1. Classification (GTDB taxonomy): domain Bacteria; phylum Pseudomonadota; class Alphaproteobacteria; order Rhodobacterales; family Rhodobacteraceae; genus Roseinatronobacter. The sequence continues at coordinate 951 of PWWF01000033.1, forward strand.
ACCACATGCATGTTGCCCCCGCGATCGCGTTCCTGAAACGCGGCATCCATGTCATCTGCGACAAGCCGCTTGCCGCGACGATGGAACAGGCCGAGGCCTTGGCGCAGGCCGTGCGCGACTCAAAGGCGCTGTTCATCCTGACGCATAACTACACGGGCTACCCGATGATCCGTCAGGCCCGCGCCATGGTCGCGGCGGGTGATCTGGGCAAGATCCGTCTGGTGCAGGTCGAATACCCGCAGGACTGGCTGACCGACGCTGCCGAACAAAGCGGCACGAACAAGCAGGCCGAATGGCGTACCGATCCCGAACGCTCCGGCGCGGGCGGGGCCATCGGCGATATCGGCTCGCATGCGCATAATCTGGCCTGTTTTGTCAGTGGCCTGAAGGTCGAAAGCCTTGCCGCAGATCTGCAAAGTTTCGTGCCGGGCCGTCCGGTGGATGACAACGCCCATATCATGCTGCGCTACACTCAGGGCGCGCGCGGGATGCTCTGGTGCAGTCAGGTCGCACCGGGCAATGAAAACGCGCTCAAGCTGCGGATCTATGGTGAAAAGGGCGGTCTGGAATGGGCGCAGGAGGACCCGAACTATCTGTGGTTCACCCCCTTCGGCCAGCCCAAGCAATTACTGACCCGCGCGGGCGCTGGCGCGTCCGATCACGCCAATGCGGTCAGCCGCATCCCCGGTGGCCACCCCGAGGGATATCTGGAAGGCTTCGCCAATATCTACACAGGCGCCGCAGCGGCCATCCGCGCCGCGCTGGCCGGGCAGGCTCCGGATCTGGACGTGTTGCCCGGACTGGATGAAGGGCTGAGCGGGATGCAATTCATCGCCGCCGCCATCCGCTCGTCACAGGCTGATGCTGCCTGGGTGAAGCTCTAGGCGCGCCTCTGCGTACAGATAGAAGCCGCGGGGGACCATCGCCCCCGCGGCGTCAGCACCGACTTGCCACGCCGTCGTTTCGGTCCCAATGCGGCGACAGAACACCCCAAGGTCGCAGTCTGGTTGCAGCTTCGGTCCTGTCAGGGTATTTACAACACAGGTTAACTATCCTTACCCGCTCCGCCCCGCCGTTCTGGCTGCGGGCAGTGCGCGAGATCGAAAGACAGATGCAGGCATCCAACCCAGACCCGTCATCGCCCCCGCTGCTCGGGGGCTGGCGACGTGTGGCGGTGCTGGCCGGGCTATTTCTGCTGGGGGGCGCAGCCGGTTGGGTGTTTGAGCGCCTCGGCGCGCCGCTGCCCTGGATGATCGGGCCATTGCTGGCGACTGCGGCGGTGTTCATGACCGTCTCGCCGCAGGTTGCCATGCCTGTCCGGTTGCGGCCTGTCGGGCAGATCGTGGTCGCAACGCAGGTCGGGCTGGCATTCTCGCCCGAGGCGCTGGACCTGCTGATCCGCTTCGCGCCGGTGATCTTTGGTGCAGCAATCGTCACGGCCCTGTCGGTTCTGGTCACGGCGCTGGCCGTCGCGCGCGTCACCCGTCAAAGCCGGGCAGAGGCGTTTCTGTCGCTCGTGCCGACCAGCCCGGTCGAGGCGGCTGCCATGGCGGTCAAGCTGGGCTTTGCCCCGTCGCCGATCATCTTTTCGCAAACCCTGCGCATGGCGGCTGTCGTGCTGATCCTGCCCTTTGGCCTCTATGCGCTGGATGGCTGGCCAGAGATGTCACGCACGGTTGTCGGGTTCGGTGTTCCCGATCCGCTGCATATCCTGACCCTTGTTGCAATGGGTGTCGTCGGGGCGTTGGTGTTCCGGGTGTTGCGAGTGCCCAATCCGGATTTTCTGGGGCCGATGGCGATGGCCGCGCTGTTTGCTGTCAGCGGCAACGGGCCGATGATCTACCCCCCTGACATATTCGCGATGGCGCAGGTGCTGCTGGGCACATGGCTGGGTGCGGCATTCCGGCGCGATTTCATCGCCTCTGCCTGGCGCCTGACGCTGATCAGCCTTGCCTCATCAGGGGTGTTGCTGCTGCTATGCGCGCTTAGCGGCGTGGCCATCGCGGTCATTGCCGGGGTGGACTGGCAGACGATGGTGCTGGGCACGGCACCGGGCGGGGTGGTCCAGATGGCATTGGCCGCAAAGTTTCTGGGCCAGAGTGCGGTGCTGATCTCGACCTTCCATCTGGTGCGCATTTTCATCATCATGCCGAGTATTCCCTGGATCGTGCGCCTGCTGGCGCAGGGCGATCAGGGTCGGGCACCAAAGCGAACAGGCCCATGACGGATCGCTGGTTGATGCCCCCTATGGGGCCGTAAGGTGGGTGGAACCCACCCTACGCCGCCCCCACCTTAGCGTCGTGCCGGGTCGGCCGGATACGTGCCCAGGATATGCAGATAGGATGTGAAATAGCGCAGCTCCTCCAAAGCCAGTTGCACATTCCCGTCCTCGGGGTGGCCCTCGATCTCGGCAAAGAACTGCGTCGCGGTGAAAGAACCGTTCACCATGTAGCTTTCCAGCTTGACCATATTGACCCCGTTGGTCGCAAATCCCCCCATCGCCTTGTAAAGCGCCGCCGGAATATTGCGCACCCGGAACAGGAAGCTGGTCATCATGCCATCCTGGCCCCGCCGCGTCAGATCGATGTCCCGTGCCATGATCAGAAAGCGCGTGGTGTTGTCGGGGCGATCCTCGATATGGCGGGCCAGCACATCCAGCCCGTAGATCGATGCCGCCATCTCGCTGGCAAGCGCGGCGTGGGACGGGTCGCCGCGCGCGGCGATCTCGCGCGCGGCGCGGGCATTGTCGGAACTGGCCACGCCCTTGATGTCATGAGCGCGCAAGAACTGGCTGCATTGCGGCAGGATAACGGGGTGGCCATGCGCCTCGCGCACCTGCGCGATCGCCGCGCCCTTCAGCCCCAGCAGATTGACATGCACGCGCACAAACGCTTCGGCCACGATATGCAACCCGCTTTCGGGCAAAAGCTGATGGACATCGGCCACCCGGCCATAGATCGAATTTTCGACCGCGACCATCGCCAGATCGGCGGCCCCGTCGCGCACGGCGGCCATCGTGTCATGAAAGGTCATGCAGGGCAGGGGCGTGAAATCGGGGCGCGCATCCGCACAGGCCTGATGACCATAGGCCCCCAACTCTCCCTGAAACGCGATCTTTCCAGCCATGTTTGCGCCCAAACTGATGAGGATATGCCCGTCGGGGCACTTCGTCGCGTTAACTACCGCTTGAAACCGGCAAGGGGAAGCGGGTAGACAGCATAAAACTCGCTGTAACCCGGAATCGCGCTATGTTCGACACGATGGTCATCACCAAGGCAGCAACTGCGATATGCGCAACCTTGCTGGTCTTTCTTCTTGGCAACTGGGCTGCGACGGAAATCTATGTCCCGCGCAACGCCGATGCCCCTCAAGCCTTCGTCATCGACACGGGAGAGGATGACGCCGATGACGAACCGGCGGTGGAACTGACATTCGAAGAGGCGTTCGAGGTCGCCGATGCCGACGCCGGGTCGCGTCTGTGGTCGCAATGCCGCGCCTGTCACGCGTTGGATGACGGCAATAACGGCGTGGGCCCGCATCTTTACAACATTGTCGATCGCGAAATCGGGGTTGTCTCGGGCTTCAATTACTCCGGGGCGCTGACAGACGCGGCAGATGTCTGGACGCCGGAAAACCTTTCCGCCTTCATCGAAAATCCGAGTGGTTGGGCGCCGGGCACCTCGATGAGCTTCCGTGGCATCGGGAGCGTCGAAGACCGGGCGAACCTGATCGCCTATATGGAAAGAGAAGGCTGATATCCGACACAGCATGCGTTGATCCGACAGGCTGCCCGAAACTCGGGCGGCCTGTTTTCTTTTCTTCAACCGGGATCAAATTATCTTGTCGTATCAGTGAAACCCTTGCGAAATGGTCGACACCGCCCCACAAACACGGGACAATCAGAACAACAACAGCCCGAACGGGCCCGAACAGGAGGAATTGACCCATGCCCTGCCGTCAGGTCGCCCGAACCGTTGCCCGCGTTCCCGCCATCGCCAGCTTCGGCGCCGCTGCCTCCATGGCGCTGCTTGTCGCCCTGCCGGTCACTGCCGAAGAAGGTGATGTGGGCATGATCCGGTCCCACGGATATTCCTTCTATGGCGATCTGAGCTATCCGCCGGATTTCGGACATTTCAGCTATGTGAATCCCGACGCCCCCAAGGGCGGGCGCATTTCGATCTCGGCCCAGGGCACGTTCGACTCCATGAACCCGTTCACGCGGCAGGGACGTGCAGGGGTTCTGTCCTCATCGATGTATGAAAGCCTGCTGGAATCAAGCGAACCCATGGGGACCGGGCTGGTGCCTGCCGATGTCTATGGCGAAAGCTATGGGCTGCTGGCCCATACGGTCGAATATCCCGAAACCAAGGATTGGGTGATCTTTTACATGCGCCCCGAAGCGCGGTTTTCCGATGGCACGCCTGTCACCGCGCATGATGTCGTGTTTTCGCATAATCTGTTTCTGGAACAGGGCCTGCCGTCTTATGCGCAAGGGGTCAGCGCGCGGGTGCTCGATGCCCAGGCGCTCGACGATCACACTGTCCGGTTCGATTTCGCCCCCGACATCTCGCGTCGGTCCCTGATTGACCAGGTGGGCGCTGTGCCGGTCTTCTCGCAGGCATGGTATGAGGAAACGGGCGCGCGACTGGACGAATCGCGCATGGAAATCTCGCCCGGTTCCGGCCCCTATATGCTCGACAGTTTCGAGGTCAATCGCCGCATTACCTACCGCCGGAACCCTGATTACTGGGGGGCAGACCTGCCCCAGAACCGCGGGCGGCACAATTTCGATGAAATCCGTGTTGAATATTTCGCCGATGGCTCTGCCGCGTTCGAGGCGTTCAAGACCGGCGAATACACATTCCGCGCCGAAAACAATTCGCGGCAATGGGCAACCGGCTATGATTTCCCCGCGATGGACCGCGGCCATGTGGTCCGTGACGAGCTGCCAACAGGGTTTGCGCCCACGGCAACCGGTTTCGTGTTCAATCTGGGCCGCGAGTTCCTGCAGGACAAGCGCGTGCGCGAGGCCATCGCGCTGGCCTGGAATTTCGAGTGGACGAATGAAACGCTGCAATATGGCCTGTTCAATCAGCGCGCCTCTTTCGCGCAGGGCACCGAGTTTCAGGCCGATGGCCCGCCCGAGGGGCTGGAGCTTGAATTGCTGGAATCCCTCGGTGATCTGGTCCCCGAAGAGATCCTGACCGAACCTGCGCGGATGCCCCACACATCAAGCATCGAGCGGCTGAGCGACCGGCGCAACCTGCGGCAGGCCCGTATGCTGCTGGAAGAGGCCGGCTGGGAGGTGGATGACGCCGGTGAGCTGCGCAATGAGGCGGGCGAGCGGATGCGCATAGAGATCCCCGTATCCAGCGCCGGGTCCGCGACGATGGACTCGATCACCGAGACATTCGTACAGAACCTGCAATCGCTGGGCATCGACGCGCGCTTTCAGCGTATCGACGCCGCACAGCACACGGATCGGCGGCGCAACCGCGATTACGACATCATCTTCGATCAGTATGCGGCCTTCATGGATACGGGCACCGGCCTGCACCAGCGTTTCGGGTCCGAGGCCGCCGATATCAGCCTGTTCAATCCCGCTGGCCTGTCCAGTGACCTGGTCGATGCCGTGATCGATGCCTCGCTCATGGCGCCCACGCCGGATGATCGCGATGCGGCCCTGATGGCGCTGGACCGGGTGCTGCGGCATGAAATGTTCATCATCCCTGCCTGGTATAATGATTCCGTCTGGATCGCGCATTGGGACATCTTCCAGCGCCCCGAGGATACGCCCCCCTTCGCCACTGGCGAGATGGATTTCTGGTGGTTCGATCAGGACCGTTACGATGAACTGCGCGCATCCGGCGCATTGAGGTAACCCATGGGCGCCTATATCGCGCGACGGCTGCTGCTGATCATCCCGACCCTGTTCGGGGTGATGGTCATCAACTTCCTTCTGGTGCAATTCGTGCCTGGTGGCCCGATCGAACAGGTCATCGCGCAGATGGAAGGCATGGGCAATGTCTTTGGCGCCTTTGACGGTGCCGCGTCGGATGTGAATGTCGGCGCAGGCGATAGCGAGCGTTATCAGGGCGCGCGCGGCCTGCCGCCCGAATTCATCGCACAGCTTGAACGCGAGTTCGGCTTTGACCGCCCCCCGGTCGAGCGGTTCTTTCACATGATGTGGAACTACATCCGCTTTGATTTCGGTGAAAGCTACTTCCGCTCGATCTCGGTCGTCGATCTGGTGATCGAAAAACTGCCGGTCTCGATCAGCCTCGGGCTGTGGTCCACGCTTATCGCCTATCTGGTCTCGATACCGCTGGGCATCCGCAAGGCGGTGAATGACGGCACGCGGTTTGATACCTTTACCTCGGGGCTGATTATCGTGGCCTATGCGATCCCGGGCTTTCTGTTCGCGATCCTGCTTCTGGTGCTGTTCGCGGGCGGGTCCTA
>PWWF01000107.1 GCA_003561595.1 Paracoccaceae bacterium
CAGGGAGGGTGTTTCTTCTCCGGTCTGGTGGCCACAGCGCGAGCAAAACACCCGATCCCATCCCGAACTCGGAAGTTAAGTGCCGCCGCGGCAATGGTACTGCGTCTCAAGACGTGGGAGAGTAGCTCACCGCCAGACCTGACAAGAAACACACCCGTCTCCCTGAACCACAACAACCTCCCGGCGTCGCAGTCCAGAAACCTGCGCGCAATCACAGGCACATAATCCCCAACACTGTGCCTCCGTCAGGTCAATACCACCTGACACACCATATCGCGGGGTGGAGCAGCCAGGTAGCTCGTCAGGCTCATAACCTGAAGGTCACAGGTTCAAATCCTGTCCCCGCAACCAAATCTAACAAACATATCAGTTAGTTAGAACCTGAGTGTTTTGCTCGTGTACGCGCGAACGCAAAACGACTCAACGCCAACTCAACGTTTTACAAGGCCCCTGTTCCGCAGGGGGCTTTTGCGTTTCGGAGAGCTGTTGATCCGATACCCCAGGGGCAGGGGGCGAGATCAAGATACGGGCTGACATCACCCGGCATTTGCCGATAGGGTGCCCGTGTCCAATCCCCGAGCCCGCGCCATGTCCAAGAAAACTCTCAACAAAGCCAATCTCGAGAAACTCGGCGCTGACAAGCTGGCGACACTGGTCATGGATCTTGTGCAGGGCAATGCCGCGCTTCAGCGGCGCGCGCGCATGGAGTTGAGCGCCGCGCAGGGCCCCAAGGATGTGGCCGCCGATCTGCGCAAGCGTTTTGCGTCGCTGCGCCGGTCCACCAGCTATCTTGACTGGCGCAAGCAGCGCGCGCTGGTCAAGGATCTGGAGAGCCTGCTGGCCATGATCGAGACCAGCATCCTCCCGCATGATGCGCAGGACGGTTTCGAGCTGCTCTGGTCCTTCCTGCAACTCGCGCCTTCCATCCATGAGCGCACCGATGACAGCAATGGCGCTGTCGGTGATGTATTTCGACAGGCGATGGACATGATTGCAGGTCTGTCGCCGCGGATCACGATGGACGCGAAAACTCTGGCCGAGCGCATTCTCGATGCGGTGGCCGATGCTGGTTATGGCGAGTTTGACGGGATCATCCCGGCGACCGCCGAGGCGCTCGGGCCAGAAGGGCTGGAGCATCTGAAACAGATCACCAAGGTCTGGGCGGACACTGCGCCAACGCCCGCCGAGATCGACGCTTATCAGGGGCTCGGGCTGCACTCCTCGCCTGCTGATGCTATCCGCCGCGCGAAGCAATCGACCGCGTCGATCATCCTCGCTGATGTGGCGGATGCGCAGGGCGATGTGGATGCCTATATGGCGCGCTATTCGGCCGAGCAACTGACCTACGGCACCATTGCCCCTGATGTCGCGCAGCGTTTGCTGGCTGCGGGGCGGGTGCAAGAGGCCTATGACATCATCCGGAACGCCATGGCGCGCGAAGCGGATAGCCCGTTGCGTCGGTTCAGTTCCGAGTTGGACGAGGTCTTTGAGGACTGCCTTGCGCAACTGGGCAAGCTCGATGATCTGAAGGCGCATTTGTGGTCGACGTTCGAACAGGTGCTCAGCGCGCGCGCCTTGCGCAAATACCTCAAGCTGCTGCCGGATTTCGACGATATCGAGGCGGAAGAAAAGGCGCTTGAGATCGTCGCGCGCCACTCCCGCCTGAATGTAGCGCTCGACTTCCTGATCCTTTGGCCGTCGCTCGACCGTGCGGCGAAACTGGTGCTGGCGCGGGCCGAGGCGCTGGATGGCAATGATTACATGAGCCTGAGCCAGGCGGCAGAGGCGCTCGACGCCCGTCACCCGCTGGCCGCCACCCTGCTGCGCCGGGCGATGATCGCGGATACGCTGAACGGCGCGAAATCCTCGCGCTACCGCCATGCGGCGCGGCATCTGGCGGAATGCGCGAGTGCTGATGCGGCGATCAGCGCGTATGGCGACCATCCTGCGCATGGTCAGTTTGTCGAAACGCTGCGTGCGCAGCATGGGCGGAAATACGGGTTCTGGGGGCTTGTCGATGGGTAGATGCAGTCTGAAAGGGTCCACTACATGACAGGGTTCGACCCGCTCGCAGACCCCGCAGCGACGGTCGCGCGCCTGCCGCATCTGCGGCATGCCCCCGCCACAGCCCGGAACCGCACGCCCATCGCGGCAGCTCTCGCAGAGTTGCTGCCTGCCACGCCCTGCAGCGTGCTGGAAATCGCCTCCGGCACGGGCGAGCACGCGCTCTGGATGGCGCGCAGCCTGCCGCAAGTCACATGGCAGCCGAGCGAGGCCATGCAGGACGGGCTTGCCGCTATCGAGGACTGGCGCGCGCTGTGCCCCGACCTTGCTGACCGGGTGCTTCCGCCGGTCCTGTTCGACGCCGCCCGCCCGCCATGGCCCGGCCCGGCAGTTGATGCGATCTTCACTGCCAACCTGACCCATATCGCCCCTTGGGCGGCCACCGAAGGGCTGATCACAGGCGCTAGCGCGCGGCTGGGGCAGGGGGGATTGCTCCTGATCTACGGCCCGTTCAATGAGAACGGCAGTTTCACCGGCCCCGGAAATGCCGCCTTCGATGCCGATCTGCGCGTGCGGAATCCCGAGTGGGGCCTGCGTGACCGAGGCGCCATGGACACACTGGCGCTCGCGCAGGGCTTCACCATCGCGCCACCCCGCATGATGCCCGCCGATAACCGATTGCTGGTCTATCGGCGCTCGTGAGGCAACTGAAGCCAACGCGAAGGGCGGAAAGCTGCCTGTGAGTTTGCGGCATAGCTTACGCAGCATCTCGTAGAAGCAGCCATCACCGGTTTTTGGTTTATTGGGGTCTGCATAATCTTGAGTTGTCGGTCAGCACCATAAGGCAAATCAGACCAAAGTTTGAAGGTTGGCGGTTACACTTGACTGATGCCCATATTGCTGGGGCGGTTCATGACTGATCTACTTGGAATATCGCCAGGGGTGTCTGCCGCATGTTTTCCGGCAGCTCCTTGGCGGGGCATATTGTTATTCGGACCTGTGCGGTAGTCCGCGACGCACATCGTGTTCTGGTCGTCGGCAGTATAGTGTGTGCTTCTAGGGCCGAGTGCCGGCGTAGGGTTTCCTGTTTGCCCCGCCTATCGCCGATTCAGCCTTTCGGCAAGACCATCGATCCGGCCCTTGATGTCGTCGCGCGCCTTGCGGAAGTCGGCTGCGGTGGCAGGATCGGTGATCGGCCAGTGCAAGCGTTGCACCGCGCCGGGTATGAAGGGGCAGACCTCTTCGGCGCAGAGTGTCACGATCAGATCGGCTGTTTCGGGGGAAACATCTTCTATCGGCTTGGAGCGATGGCCCGAGATGTCGACCCCGATCTCTGAGAGAGCTTCAACCGCAAGCGGATTTAGGCTGCTGGGCTTGGAGCCAGCGCTGGCCACCTCGACCCCCGCGGGCAGGATCGCGCGCGCAAGCCCTTCGGCCATCTGGCTGCGGGCGGAATTAGCGACACAGAGAAACAGGATACGCATGGGCCGGACCTCGCTTGCGTTTGGCGGCAGCATCAGTTCAGTTTCGTGGCGCGGGGTTTTCGGATGGCACTTTCCTCGGCAGGGAACCAGTGACGGGTGCGGTTGGCGAACCACACCAGCGACAGCATCACCGGCACTTCGACCAGCACGCCGACCACCGTGACCAGAGCGGCTATCGAGTTCAGGCCGAACAGTCCAATCGCCACAGCCACTGCCAGTTCAAAGAAGTTCGAGGTGCCGATCATCGCGCAGGGGGCGGCGACCTTGTGCGGCACGCGCCAAGCCTTCGCCGCCCAATAGGCCACGGCGAAGATGCCATAGGACTGGATCAGCAGCGGAATGGCGATCAGCAGGATGATCAGCGGGCGGTCGAGGATCACCTCGCCCTGAAAGCCGAACAACAGAACCACCGTCGCCAGCAAGCCGATGATCGAGAAGGGTTTGATCCGCGCGGTGAAGGCCGCCACGATAGCCTCGCCTGCCGCCGCATCGCGCGCGCCGCGCGTCAGGTACAGCCGCGTAATCACCCCCGCAGTCAGGGGAACCACAATATACAGCACAACTGACAGCACCAGCGTTTCCCATGGCACGGTGATATCCGTCACACCCAGAAGCAGCGCCACAATGGGCGCATAGGCGAAGATCATGATCACATCATTCAGCGAGACCTGCACCAGCGTGTAATTCGGATCACCCCTGGTCAGTTGTGACCACACAAACACCATCGCCGTGCAGGGGGCTGCGCCCAGCAGGATCATGCCGGCAATGTACTGCCCCGCCGTGCCCGGTTCGATGAACGGTGCGAAGATATACTCGAAGAACAGCACACCCAGGGCGGCCATGGTGAAAGGTTTGATCAGCCAGTTCACCGTCAGCGTGATGATCAGCCCCTTGGGGCGCTCATGCACACGCGCGAGCGAGGTGAAATCGACCCCCACCATCATCGGATAGACCATGAACCAGATCAGCACAGCAACGACGAAATTGATCGAGCCGTATTCCAGCGCTGCCAGGAACCCGACCAACCCCGGCGCGATCTGGCCAAGCGCCAGACCTGCAATAATGGCCAGCGCGACCCAGACAGACAGATAGCGTTCAAATGCAGACATAACAGTGCAGTCCTTTTCCAGCCGCGCGCCACCGGCGCGGATTATCGTTCGGTTTCCCTTGATGCGCGCGCTTGCGGGATATGGCAGCAGGCGGCATCGCCTTCGGTCGGGTGCGCGGCAATAGCATCGATCAGGGCGCGCAAGGGCGCCAGCGCGGTCGGGTCGAGCGCGTAGCAGATGCGGGGATAATCGATTGTGCCGGTGACGACCCCCGCCGCTTTCAGAATCCGCAGATGTTCCGAAACGGTCGATTGTGCCAGCCCGACCTCATCCACGATATCCCCGCCAATGCAGCCCGGTTTCGAGAGCAGGAAGGCGATGATGCGCACCCGCGCCGGGTGCGCCATGGCCTTGGCGATCATCGCTATGCCCGTAGCGTCGGTTCCAGCGCCTGTGGAGCGTGAGGCTGTTTCATGATCCAGCATCCTGATCACCATATGTATCGTCATTAATCGATCCATATTCATCGTCGAACGACGATGCAAGTAAAAACACGACACCAAGACCAGGTTGTTCATTTCCGACGAATGGAAATGCAATTTCCGAAAACCCGAAAATTCCGTGAGCGGTTATGAACAGACGAGGCGCTTGAATTGCGGAAAACAGGATCCATTGCCTGATGAGCTTGTTGAAAGCACCTGTCTAACTCTGAAAAAAGCGGTAATCTCCGGTACAAGTCAAAGAATGACGGAACCTCAAAATCATGCCCGACTTACTGAGAACTCTGCTTGACCGGTCCTCTGTCGGCCCGCGTCATCTAACTGGTCCGGCACCGGAACGCGATGAATTTTTGCTTGTTGCCACTGCCGCCGCAGCCGCGCCTGATCATGCATCGCTTGGACCGTTTCGCCTTATCCATATTGCTGATGCGACACGGGAGCGTCTGGCCGATGTTTTTGCTGCGGCCGCATTGGAAGCGGAGCCCGACGCCGACACCAAGACGATAGATAAGGCCCGCGAGCGCGCGCTGGCTGGGCCGGGGCTTTTAGCTGTGGTCGTCGATCTGAAGGAACACCCAAATGTCCCGGCCGAGGAGCAATGGGTTTGTGCAGGGGCCGCATTGCAAAACACGCTGCTGGCGTTGGAAGACCTTGGCTACCGCGCCAAGATGCTGTCGGGCGCGCGCGTCCGCTCGAAAGCTCTGCGATCCGCCTTTGATCTGGATGAGAACGCACACCTTCTGGGCTTCATCGCTGTGGGACGCCATCAAGGCGAGGTGAGGCGTGCGCCCCGGCGCCTGCCGGAGCAGGTCCTATCGGAATGGACCCCTCAGGAAGCATAGTTCACTCCTGTCCGCCTGCCTCAGCGGCAGCGATCAGTCGCGCGGCAAGCCGGCCATAAGCCTCGGCCACAGGCCCGTCCCCGGCCGCAATGGGCGTGCCGGCATCCCCTGCCAGCCGAACATCGATGGTGAGGGGAAGCTCTGCGAGAAGCGGAAGCCCCAGTTTCCGCGCCTCTTTCGCAACACCACCATGTCCAAAGATATGCTCTTCATGGCCGCAGTTGCGGCAGACATAGGTGGACATGTTTTCAATCAGACCAATCACTTCGGTCTTGAGTTCCTTGAAAGCCGTCAATGCCTTCTGCGCATCAATCAACGCGACGTCCTGCGGCGTCGACACGACCAGCGCGCCAGTGACATCGAAATGGGTGCAGAGCGTCAGTTGCACATCGCCCGTGCCGGGGGGCATGTCCACGATCAGCACATCCAGATCACCCCAGCGCACCTGCATCAGAAGCTGCTGCAACGCGCCCATCAGCATCGGCCCTCGCCAGATCACCGCCTGTCCTGCGGGCAGCATGTTGCCGATCGACATGAATTTCAGCCCATGCGCCTCAAGCGGGATGATCGTCTTGCCATCGGGCGAGGCAGGGGCGCGGCTGATACCCAGCATAGTGGGAACGCTCGGTCCATAGATATCGGCATCCAGTAGTCCGACCTTCCAGCCCTGCCGCGCCATGGCGACCGCCAGATTGGATGAGACCGTCGATTTCCCCACACCGCCCTTACCAGACCCGATGGCGAGGATGCGCTTGACGCCGGGGATGCGGCGCAGCTCGGGCGCGCCTTCGGGATGGCGACCTATCGTAAGATTGGGCGGTGCCTTCGGGCTGGCATGGGCTGTCACAGCGATATTGACGGCCGTGACACCCGGAAGTGTGCGCAAGGCGCGCTCGGCCGCCGCGACGCTCTCGGACAACCCCTCCGCCTCAGCAGCATCCGCGGCCTCGATCACGAACCGCACTTGGCCGTTCTCGAATGCAAGCGCCCGCACCCGATCAGCGGAGATCAGGTTGCCGCCACTCGGCACGGCGATTTTCGTCAGGCAAGCACGGATCGCTTCAAGCGTGGGCTCAGGGGCATTCATCATCATTGGTCCTTCAAAACTTCAGGAAATCGATATGCGCGCCCGGCTCCAGCCGGTCGGCATCGGCCGGGATCAGCGCCAGGCCATCGGCACTGGCCAGAAGGGCGATGCGCGCGGCGAAGTTCGGGGCCATCAGTTCGACCAGCGGCAGCCCATCTGGACCAGCAGGTTTAAGGCAGGCGGGGCGAAACTCGGCCCGGCCCGGGCGGCGGATCAGCGGTGCCGACAGCCGTCCGGTCTGGAAGACAGGCAGCGGGTCGGTAAAGCCTGCAAGTTTCCGCAGCAGGGGCGCGCCCAGCATCGACCAGGTCACAAAGGCCGCGACCGGATTGCCCGGCAAGCCAACATAGACTGCACCCTCCAGTTTGCCGATGCCCACCGGCTTGCCCGGTTTGATGGCGACCCGCAGCGCGTGAA
>PWWF01000152.1 GCA_003561595.1 Paracoccaceae bacterium
CCCAAGCGCCCTGAGCGTCTCGATCAGCACGGCGGTCTGGATCGTCATGTGCAGCGACCCTGCGATGCGCGCACCCTTGAGCGGCTGGCTGGCGCCATATTCCTCGCGCAGCGCCATCAGGCCGGGCATCTCTGTCTCGGCAATCGCGATTTCCTTGCGACCGTAATCGGCCAGCGAAATATCCTTGATGGCGGTGTCTTCGGGGTTGAAACGCTCTGGTTTGTTCATGCTTTCCTCATCAGCCATAGGCCCGGTTCCGGGGAGTGATATTGGGTGTCCGGCGCGTGACGCGCCATTGTGTTCGGCTTGGTTCGGGGTGTCGGCCTTGCGCAGCGCCTGATGGTCAGTCCATGCAAAGGCGCTGCGCAGGAGGGGTCACTCCGCCGCGCGGGTGGCCCCGAAGCGGCTTGCGAGTTCTGCGGCCAGATCAGTGCGTTCCCACGAAAAGCCACCATCTTCGGTCGCTGCGCGGCCGAAATGACCATAGGCCGCAGTCGGCGCATAGATCGGCTTCAGCAGGCCCAGATGCTCGCGTATGCCGCGCGGGGTCAGGCGCACAAGCTCGCGCAGCGTCTGCGCCAGCATGTCGGTATCGACCCGCGCCGTGCCAGCCGTCTCGATATACAGCGCGACAGGTTCCGGCACACCGATGGCATAGGCAAGCTGGATCTGGCATTTGTCTGCCAGGCCAGCAGCCACGACATTCTTGGCCAGATACCGAGCGACATAGGCGGCCGAGCGGTCAACCTTGCTGGGGTCCTTGCCCGAAAACGCGCCGCCCCCATGCAGGGCCGCGCCGCCATAGGTATCGACAATGATCTTGCGCCCCGTCAGCCCTGCATCGCCATCCGGGCCGCCGATCACGAACTTGCCTGTCGGGTTCACGATCAGCTTCTCGTCAGGCAGACTCCAATCCGCCGGAAAGACGCGCTCGATATAGGGGCGCACCAACTCGCGTACCTGCGCCTGGCTTATCCCTTCGACATGCTGCGTGGACACCACAACCGTATCGAGCCCCACGGGCTTTCCGTCCTGATACTTGAGCGTAACCTGACTTTTCGCATCGGGGCCAAACTCGGCCACCTTGCCGGATTTGCGATCCTCGGCCATGAGGCGCAGGATGCGATGTGCGAACTGGATGGGCGCCGGCATCAACGCGTCGGTTTCATTGCAGGCAAACCCGAACATGATGCCCTGATCGCCTGCGCCTTCCTCGCCCTTGTCGCCTTCATCCACGCCCTGAGCGATATCGGCCGATTGCTCGTGCAGCAGGTTCTCAACCGCGCAGGTTTTCCAGGAAAATCCCTTTTGTTCATAGCCGATTTCGCGGATCGCGCTGCGGGCCAGTTCTTCGACATGCTGGCGCACCTCACTTGGGCCGCGCACTTCGCCAGCGATAACCACGCGATCGGTTGTGGCGAGTGTTTCGCAGGCCACGCGCGATTGTGGATCGGCCTGCAGATAAGCGTCCAGAATCGTATCGGAAATCCGGTCGCACACCTTGTCCGGGTGGCCTTCGGAGACCGATTCGCTGGTAAACAGCCAAGTCTTGCCGGGCATGTAGTTCCTCCTGTCCTGTTCCTTGGCGCCTGGTGTTTCAGGCAATTCTGCGCTCATGCTCGGGGCTGGCGCGTTCGAATGTGGCGCTCGGGCTGGGTGCGGTCAGGTTTCGGCCCCGTGGGCAGGTGCTATCCGGTCACCGGTGCCGCCACCGGCCCCATGAGTGAGCGAAACCAATCCGACCCAGCCGTCTGCAATTGCGGGGCAACCTGTGTCATGCGGTGCCCCGCCAACGTCGGACCTGCTCCGCGCTCAGGGCTGGCGTTTGCGGAAAAGCTGGATGCCCCAACACAATTGCCCGGCATCTGCCGCCTTGACCCAGTTCTCGAGCCCCAGCGTCATCTTGTCGAGGTATTCCGCCGTGCAGCCCGCATCGCGCAGCTTGTCGTAATTGGCCAGAAGCTCCTCGCGAACGCGGTCGTAATGGGTGCGCAGATCGGCGGTCGCCTCTTCCTGTTCCACGACCTCGAAGCCCGCCGCCTCGGCCGCGGCCCGGTAGAACCCCGGACTGCCGAGACTGTTGAGCTGCAGCCGGTCATAGACGGGCTTGAGCGCGGCGGGGTCGGCATCATCGGCCTGCATCGGGTCAGTGAAGATCAGATATCCGCCGGGCTTGAGCACGCGCCACGCTTCGGTCAACACGCCCGCGCGCTGGTCGGAATGCAGGAACGCGTCCTGGCTCCAGACCACATCGAAGGCGTCATCGGCTTCGGGCACATCCTCGAACACCCCGTGCCGGACCGAGATACGGTGGGTCAGCTTGGCCTTGCGGATCTTGTTCTGATTGTATTCGTTCTGAGTCTCCGAAATGTTCAGGCACACGGCGCTGCATCCCGTCTTGGCCACCAGCCGGCGCATCGCACCGCCATAGCCTGCCCCAAGGTCGAGCACCCGCGTCTCGGCATCCAGATCCGGCAGCCGATCGATCATCGAATCGATCGTGCGGTCAGACGCCGTGCGAATATCGCGCGTCTCGGCATAGCGCCCGATATGCAGGTCCTCGCCGCCCCAGATCGTGGAGTAGAAGGTATCGGCGTCGTCACTGTCGTAATAGCTTTCGGTGACGTTGCGGATATCGCCCGCATCGGCATCCGACCCCTTGCCCCAGCGCATGGTCTGAAGCGCCGATTTTTCGGCCACATGGATGAAGAAATCGGGCTCATCCTCGGCATAGGTCTCCTGAAAATCGCCATAGGTGCGCACACGCTCGAACCCGGCCTCGGACAAGAGGCGCCGCATATAGTTCTTGCGGATCGGACACAGGTTGAGCGTGTAATCCGACCCGTCGGGGAAGGAATACTTCATCCGGCACAAGCCCTCATCGACATGCTCGGGCTCGGCCGAGACCCTATCGCCGCAATAGTAATACTTGTGCTTGGACGAGAAGCCCTTATCCAGCATGGCGTCATAGTTGCGCTGATCGAGGATCAGGATGCCGTCATGCTTTAGGGCGGCATAGAACTCCGCCAGCGCGCGGCGGCGGTCGCTTTCCTTGTAGAGATGGGTGAAGGAATTGCCCAGGCAGATGATCGCGTCATACTTGCCGTTGATGTCGCGGTTGAGCCAGCGCCAGTCGGCCTGCGCCGTCTTCAGGATCAGCCCGCGCGACTGGCCGTTCTGGAACGCCTTGGCCACCATCGATGCCGAGCCGTCCGAGGCCGTCACATCAAATCCGGCCTCGGTCAGCCGCACCGAATGAAACCCGGTCCCGCAGGCGACATCCAGCACCCGCTCCTTGCCCCGCGCCCGCAGGATATCTATGAAGAACTGCCCTTCGCTGTCTGCCCGGCCCTGCCAGTCGATCAACTCGTCCCACTTGTCCACAAAGGACATGACGTATTCCTTGCGGTAGTGATCCGTGTCACGATCCGCAAGCGGGTCGTCGCCATAAACTTGGGTGCTCAGTGTCAATTCCGCGTTCTGGGCGGCCATCTGTGTCACTCCTTGCCCTGACGGGATCACATGTTTCACAGTCGCGCAGAACGCGTGGCACGCGCGGCATCCCGCGCCTGTGTGCAACCCCTCATGTTCTTTTCATTCGGGATCGCCGCATATGGGCGTCCCTTTCGCCGAGCGACCCGTTCTCCGAGCCTTGTCAATCGGCGCCCTCTACCGCAATGCAGATCTCGCTGCGCTTTCTTGCGGATGTGATACAGAGGCTACGAATCTCGTCCTGGATTGCAACCTTTGTGAACGGAAAATGCGGATCGATTGCCGAAAAGGGGTTCCACCCGAGGCGCAAGTCCTCTTTGCAAGGCTGTGGTTCGTGTCACAAAGTGCAAGTTAAATCAGACATATACCAATGGCGGCGCTGTCTTTTTCAGCATCGGTCACGCGCATTCGAAAAACTTGCAACTGCACCGACCCAGACCTGTGTTCAGCGTGCGGATGATCCGATTGCTGCCTGACACATGCGGGGTGACCGTGGACAATGCGCAGTTCTGGATGCCGCCGAGAGGCCCAACTGGCACAGGTCGATCCGGAGTTCCGGAACGGTGGATTCGTGATCGTGTCGACCAGCAGATCGACCGCGTCGCCAATCTGCGCCGGGATGTTCAAAGTGGTGGGCGATGTACTGGGATACGGTTCACGCCATCCCGGCGCGGCGCAATCTAATGCTGCCAGCGTATGCGCCCGGAAAATGCAGCCTTCGGGGTTCAGGGCTAGCAGCAAGGGCAGGTCGTCCGTTACATCAAAACCCTTCGCCAAAACCGCCATTCGCAACCTGCATCACTTCTCGCAGGCACGTCACGCGTCAGCAGCAGCACAAAGTTTGGGCTGGAACGGTCGCATGGTTTGTCGCCAACCCGAGGATGGCTCCAAACAGCGCGCGCTCACCATTTCTGCTTTGGCGTTACGGGTGTCGGGTCCATGTTCAGCCTGCCCGCGCAACGCAGTCGGACCTCCAGCGAAGCGACGAGCGCCTCAGCCTCGGCAAGTGCGGCCAGCAATCGCGTGCGGCCGAAATCCGTCAGCAGCCGCGCCGCGAGGGCGTCCTCGCGCGCATCAAGAAGGATCTCGGTGCTGCGCCGCAACTGCGGTGCATCCGCGATCAGTGCGGCCTCATGCGCGCGCCAATGGTCCCAGACTTCGCGGAACTGCGGCTCGGGCGCCTGAAACGCCAGGTGCATCAGCCGCTTGAAGACCTGCACCGCCGAACGGGTCACTTCCACCCCCTGCGGCACATGCGACACGGTGTCGGGGTCCTCGCCCGCCTTGCGGGTGTCGAGAAAACGCGTGCTTTCGCCATGTTCAAGGTAGCGATGGCGCCGGTATTCAGCGGGAACCTCGGTCATGCCTAGAAACAGCGGGACCAGCGGCGCCGTCACTGGCCCTACGGGCGCGTGCCACAACATTCGCAAAGCGGGGTGGGCGGGGTGCTCCAGCGGGACGACCTGGCCGTAGCCTGCGGTGTCGCCGGTCAGAACCTCGGTCTGGATGGCCCAGAACACATCCTGAAGCGTGATGCCGCCGGGACGCGCCGCGCGCTGGCGCATCTCGTCCTCGATCCAGGCGACACCCTCCCAGCGCCCCTTGCCGTCGCCATAGATGCGGTTGACGTCGAACGGGCCGTCTGCGGGGTCATACCAGCCCAGCTCGATCGCGGTGGCGATGAAATGCGGCGGGAAACGGTAATCCGCGTTGGGCTCGGGCGGGATTTCGTGGATGTAGCCGGGGCGCGAGGCGCGGATCGCATCCTCTCCCAGCCGTTCGGCCACCCACAGCCCGCGCCCGCCCGCGAATTCCTGCACGACCCAGCATTCGTCAGGGTCAGCGATCATGTGTGAATTGCCGCCATAGCTGGAATAGCCGTGCTCGGCGATCAGCGCGCCGATCAGGTCCACCCCTTCGCGGGCGGTGCGCGCACGCTCGACGACAATGCGCGCGAGATCGGAATAATTCGGCCCGCGCTGGTCGCGCGGGGTCATCTTCACCAGCTCATCGCGCGAGGACGCCCAGATGTCGCGCACTGCAACGCCGTGTTCATTCAGCCCGCCATTCGTCAGCGGTGCGGGCACGCCCAGATAATAGCTGTAATTGACGCGCATCAGCCGCGCTGTTTCGGGTGCCTGAGGGATCTCACTCAGCTCTCCGGGCAGGTCCGCTTGTGGTGTCACGCCCACGGTGATGGTGCTGCCTGGCGCGTGGGATTTGCGCGGCGCCAGCTCCAGCCAGTGGCCCGAAGGCTCGTCGCCATATCCGGCCAGATAGGCGAGGCCGTCAGCGGTGTGACGGCGCCCGATATAAATGCCATAACTCATGCGCCAATCCGTTCATCGGCGGCGAGCGGATAGTGGCACGAGACCGCGCCGCCGGTTCGCGATTGGGCCAGGCTGGGAACGCGCGTGGCGCAATCGGTGCGCGCGACCGGGCAGCGGGGGTGAAACTCGCAACCCGGGGGGCGCGCGTTCAGCGCCGGTGTCTCGCCGCCCAGCACGATCCGTTCGCGCCGCGCGGTGGGGTCGGGCTCGGGGTTGGCGGCCATCAGCGCGCGGGTGTAGGGATGCGCGGGCGCGGCGAGTAGCTGCTCGACAGGGCCGATCTCGACGATCCGGCCCAGATACATCACCGCCACCCGGTCTGCGATGTGGCGCAGAATGTTCAGGTTGTGGGTGATGATCAGCGTGGTCAGCCCGTGCTCGCGCTTGACGCGGTTCATCAGGTTCAGGATCTCGCCCTGGATCGAGACGTCGAGCCCGGCGGTCGGCTCATCGGCCAGCACAAGCGCCGGGTCGAGCGCGAGCGCGCGGGCCACACCCACACGACGCGCCTGCCCGCCGGAAAGCTGGTGCGGATACCGGTCGAGGAAATCGGGGCCGAGTCCCGCCGCCGCCAGCAGATCGCGCGCCTGCGTCTTGCGGTCCTGCACCTGCACGCCGTGGATCGCGAACGGCTCCAGGATCAGCTCGCGCACCGTCTTGCGCGGACTGAGCGAGCCGACCGGGTCCTGGAACATCATCGCCACGCGGCGGCGCACCGCGTGCCAGTCGGGCCGCGCGTGCAAGGGCTGGCCGTCGAACCACACCTCGCCGCCCGCCAGCGGCACCAGCCCGTTGATCGCGCGCGCCAGCGTCGTCTTGCCCGAGCCCGACTCGCCCACAAGCGCCAGCGTTTCGCCCCGCGCGACGGTTAGCGAGATGCCGCTGACCGCCTGCACGCGCCGGGCCTCGGGCGGGGCGGTGAGCGCGCGCCACCCGCGCAGCCCCGGAAACTCAACAGTGACATCTCTGAGTTCGAGCATCGCCTCGGCCGTCATGCGCGCACCTCCTTTGCATGGTGGCAGGCCGACCAATGCCCGGGCGTCACCGTCCCGCGCGGCGGCGCGACGCGCGCACAGATTTCGGTGGCCATGTCGCAGCGGTCGCGGAAGATACAGCCTGCGGGTGGATCGGTCAGGTCTGGCAAGCTGCCGGGGATGGCGGGTAGCGACGCGACACGTTCGCGCAGCCGCCCGGGGTCGCATTCGATCAGCTTGGCGGTGTATGGGTGGGCCGGGCGCTGGAAGACCTCTGCAACGGGGCCTTCCTCGACCGCCTCGCCGGCATACATGACCACCATCCTGTCGCAGAGCTCGGCAATCACCCCCAGATGGTGAGAGATGAACAGGATCGCGCAGCCGATTTCGCGCTGGATTTCCTTCAGAAGCTCGATGATCTGCACTTCGAGCGTGGCGTCCAGCGCGGTGGTCGGTTCGTCCGCGATCAAGAGCTTCGGCTCCATCAGCGCGGCCATGGCGATGGCCACGCGCTGGCGCATCCCGCCCGACAATTCATGCGGATAACTGTTCAGCTTCGCCTCCGGGTCCGGCAGGC
>PWWF01000420.1 GCA_003561595.1 Paracoccaceae bacterium
ACCCGGATAGAGGCCGAGACTTGGCCCCCCGGCACGCGCCTGCCGACCGAGGCGCAGATGATGCAGGCATTCGGCGTCAGCCGCGCCGTGATCCGAGAGGCGATTGCCCAATTGCGCAATGCCGGGCTGGTGGAAACGCGGCAGGGCGCGGGGGCCTTTGTCGCCGCCCCCGGCGCGCGCCCGATCCGGCTGGAACCCGCGCAGGCGATGGACCCGCGCGCCTTTGCCAGGCTCTATGAATTGCGCAACCCGCTGGAGGTTGAGGCCGCAGGGCTTGCCGCGCAGAATGCGCGCAAACCCGATCTGGCGCGGCTGGCGCGCGCCATGGCGCGCTTCGATGCGCCGGAGGAAAGTATCGAGGCATCGGTCGCCGCCGATCTGGAATTTCACCACGCCATCGCGCTGGCCACGCAGAACCCTTATTTCGTGCAGGTGCTGGCCGCGATTTCCGACCGGATCGCGCATGTGATCCGCGCTGCGCGGGCCGAGATGACATTGGCCGATCTGCATGCCCGCACCCGCAGCGAACATGGCGCGATCTGCGCGGCCATCACCGCGCGCGACCCGCAGGCCGCACGCGCGGCCATGCGCGCGCATATGGCCGGGGGTGCGGCGCGGATCGGGCTGCGCCACAGGCGGGGGCCGACATGAGCGCGCGCCCGCGCGCCAGGGTGTCCGGGGCGGCAACACTCGGGGGATTGACCCACCCCCTGCCCTGCCGCATCGTCGCGCCGAGCCGTTCGGGCCGTGTGACTTATGGATGACACTTGATCGGGGCCCTTGAGCAGGACACCCGCGCAGGCAAAAAAGGAAAAGACCCCATGACCAAAATCCTCGCCATCGGCAATTACGGCCCTGCCGATCATGACGCCCTGACGACTGAGTTGGGGGCCACGGTTCTGCGGGATTTCGCGGCGCTTGATGCGCTGAGCGAGGGGGTGCGTGGCGCTGTCCGGACGGTGGCCTACAAGGACCATCATGCCTTTGACGCCGATGTCATGGCACGCCTGCCGGGGTTGGAGCTGATCGCCAATTACGGCGTCGGTTATGACGCCATCGACATCGCCGCCGCGCAGGCGCGCGGGATCGCGGTGACGAATACTCCGGGCGTGCTGGATGAGGATGTCGCCGATCTGGCCGTCTGCATGTGGATCGCCGCCTGTCGGCAGGTGATGCAGGCCGCCGGCCATGTGCAAAGCGGCGGCTGGCGCGCGGGCACGGCCCTGCCGCTGGCGACCAAGGCCAGCGGGCGCAAGGTGGGCATTGTGGGCATGGGGCGGATCGGTCAGGCCGTGGCGACCCGGCTGCGCGCCTTTGGCTGCGAGGTTCATTATACCTCTCGCAGCCGCAAACCGGGGGCGGATCTGATCTGGCATCAGAGTGTGACCGACATGGCGCAGGCGGTGGATGATCTGATCATCACAATCGTCGGCGGCCCCGAGACGCAGGGCCATGTCGGGGCCGACGCGCTGGCCGCTTTGGGCCAGGGCTACATTGTCAATGTCGCGCGCGGCAGTGTGGTGGATGAAGAGGCGCTGATCGCCGCGCTGGAAGGGGGCGCAATCGCCGGGGCCGCGCTTGATGTCTTTGCCCGCGAACCCGATGCCGATCCGCGCCTGATTGCCCTGCCCAATGTGCTGGCCCTGCCCCATATCGGCAGCGCAACCACCCAGACCCGTGCTGCGATGGGCGCATTGCAGCGCGCCAATATCGCGGCCCACTTGGACGGGCGCGCGCTGCTGACCCCGGTGCCGTAAGGCGCGCTGTCAGGTGACCACGCCCTTGCGCAGGATGAAATTGCCATAAAGCCGCCGCTCTCGCGTGCGCAGGATCACGAAGGACGCGGCGGCATGGTCATAAAAGGCGAAACGCTCGGTCATGGCGATGTCGAACCCCTTGGCGCGGATCATGGGCAGCGCCTCGGCCACCACTTCGGCGGGGGTGTCGGGGTCATCGACCTGCTGCATGGCGCGCACGGGCGGGCGTTCGGCATCGAACGGGTCAATCGGCATCAGGGGCAGGATCGCGGCCAGCGCCTCGGTCGCGGAGCCGCCGAAATCCACACAGGCGCCCCATGGGGTGCGCAGCCCGGTGGCATGGGCGGGGAAATTGGCGTCCACGATGCTCAGCACATCGCCATGTCCCATGGCCGCAATCGCATACAGCGCCTCTGGCGTCAGGCGCGGGTCCACCCCGATCAGCATGTCAGTCCTCCTCTTCCATGCGCGTATTCAGCAGATCATGCGCGGTTGCCTCATCCGTGACAAGCGTGCTCAGCCCGATCCTTGCATGGGCCGCGCGGATCACCGGCGCGCGGGCCGTGCCGCCACAGGCCAGAACGCGCGCGCGCGCCTGCGCCACATGATCGAGGCCCACGGCCATCACGCGCTCATTGATCTCGAACCCTGTGCTGGCGCCCTCCGCATCCACGATCTGCGCCAGTATCTCGCCCACCGCCCCGGCATCGCGCAGGGCGCGCGCGGCCTGACTGTCCAGGGTTCGGAGCGCGAGCGAGGCATCCAGATCGCCCGCCCCGAACACGGCAATATCCAGTTGCTCGGCCAGATCGAACAGCGCCTGCAACCCGCAGCCCGCGATCAGCCGCGCGCGGGTGTCGGCATGATCGACAATCAGCGGTGCGGGCAGGAACATGACATCGCAGCCGAGGGACGCGGCCATCCGCGCGGCCAGCGCGCCGGGATTGGGTCGGCCCGAGCGCACCTGCCCGCCCAGAAGCGACAGCACCAGCGCATCCGCGCGCGGGGGCGGCTGGAACGCATCAAGCGCATGGGTCAGCGTGCGCCCCCAGCCCAGCCCGATCCGCATGCCTGCCCCGATCCGGTCCGACAGCATCCGCCCCAGCGCCAGCCCGATCGCGGCATGGGGGGCCGCGCCTGGGGCGGAGGGGACGCAGATCACCTCGGGGATATTCAGGGCCTGCGCCACATCCAGCGACAGGGCCGTCAGGTCGCCCTCTGGCTGGTCGATCCAGATGCGGATTTCGCCCAAGGCGCGCGCCTGTTCCAGCATCCGGTTGACAGTGGCGCGGCTGACGCCAAGGCGGTGGGCGATCTCGGCCTGGGTCAGCCCGTAGCCATGCGCAAGCCATGCCGCACGCAGGCGCAGATCGCGCGGGTTGACCGGCGCGCTCATGCCAGCCCCAGCGCGGTGCGGATGGTGGTGATCGTGGGGCGCGCGGCTTCCAGCTGCGGCAGGTGGCCTGCACCCTCGATCACATGATGCCGGGCATCGGGCCAGCAGGCGGGCAAGGCGGCAGGCGGGGCGATGATGCGATCGGCCGTGCCGCTGATGACATGGATCGGCAGCGGGGCCAGCGTGGGCAGATGCGGGGCCAGCGCGTGCGCCAGCCCCGGCAACAGGGCGGCGACTGCGCGCAGGGCCGCCCCGCGTTCCGGGTGCTGCATCTGCGCCAGCACACCTTGCGCCATGGCAGGCGTGATCATTGCAGGCCGGGTGAGCATCTGGCCCAGGGCCGCGCGCATCGCATCCGCGTCCTGCGCGGCCAGCAGCGCTGCGATGAAATCCGGGGCGACCGCCTGCCCCAGCCCTGCCGGCGCAATCAGAATCAGCCCTGCCACATCCTCGGGCACCAATGCCGCCGCGCGCATCGCCACCGCCGCCCCGAAGGAATGCGCCAGCAGCCAGACCGGCGCGCCCTGTTCCGCCAAGGCGTCCGCCAGATACGGGCCGAACGCGTCCAGCCCACCTGGCACCACAGGCGCCGCCCGCCCGTGCCCCGGCAGGTCGATCAGCCCCAGCGCCACGTCATCCTTCAGCGCAGGTTCGACCAGCATCCAGACCGAACTGTCAGCGGCAAAGCCATGCACGGCCAGCACCGGCACCCCCTGTTGCGGCCCGGACCGGCGCAGGGCGACGGCACTCATGCAGGGGTCAGGCGGCCGAGAACATCGCCCACTTCGGCAATGTCGCCGGGTTCGACCAGACATTCGGACAGGGTGCCGTCGCCCGGTGCCTCGATCTCCATGACCAGTTTGGGCGTGGTGATCTGCAGCACGGGCTGGCCCTTGGTCACAGTCGCGTCGGGATCCACCAGCCAGCTATCGACCTCTGCCTCGGTGATGTCATTGCCAAGCTGGGGCAGGATGATGTCCATGCCGCGTCTCCCTTCCTTTGCTCACAGGCCCAGACGGGCCAGTTCAATCTCGTCCCAGCCGCGCAGACCACGGCGGTTGACGCCCTCGCGCGCCATCAGGTCGATCAACACGGAATCGACAATATCACCGGGCTGGGGGAAATAGGTCTCCTCCATATCCGCGCCCGGCACGATCCAGTTTGGCGCACCCAGCACGCGCGGCGCCACACGCAGATGCGGCTGGCCAAAGCGGCCCAGATTGGCGGCCAGTGTCATCGCGAAACTGCCACGCTCGCAGGCCTCTGTCACGACCAGCAGGCGCCCTGTCCGCTCGACCGAGTCCAGAACCGCGCGATAGCCGAAGGGCACCAGCGTGCAGGCGTCGATCACCTCGGCCTCGACCCCCTGTGCGGCCAGGTCATCGGCGGCCTGTAGCGCCGGGTAGAGCACCGGCCCCAGCGTCAGGATCGTGACATCGCGTCCCACCCGGCGCGTCTGCGGCTGACCGAACGGCATCGCGAAATGCCCCTCCGGCACGCCCTCGGGGGCGAACCATTCGCCGATGTCATACAGACGCTGGCTTTCCAGCATCACCACCGGATCATCCGAGGCCAGCGCGGTGGTCATCAGCCCCTTGGCGTCATGCGGGGTGGCCGGATAGGCCAGTTTCAGCCCCGGCACATGCGCGAGCATGGCCGACCAGTCCTGCGAATGCTGCGCGCCGTATTTGCTGCCGATGGACAGGCGCAGCACGACCGGCAGCGATAGCGCACCCGCCGACATGGCCTGCCATTTGGCAAGCTGGTTGAACACTTCATCCCCCGCGCGGCCCAGAAAATCGCCATACATCAGTTCGACCAGCGCGCGCCCGCCTTCCATCGCGTAACCCACGGCCGCCGCGACAATCGCCGCTTCCGAGATCGGGGCATTGAACAGCCGGTCACGCGGGAACAGATCCGACAGCCCACGATACACGCCAAAGGCCCCGCCCCATTCGCGGCATTCCTCGCCCCAGGCGGACAGGCGCGGGTCATGCTGCATCCGCTCGAAAATCGCCTCGAACAGCGCATCGCGCAGGGTGATGCAGCGCAGCGGCGAGAGCGGCGCCCCCTCGGCGTTCAACCCGAGGCGCGCGCGTTTGGCAAGCTGCTTGATGCGGGTATTCTCGGCGGGGTCCTGCAAGGTAGGCCCCGTGCCCTGCGGCAGCGGGGTTTCGCGATGGCTGAACATATACTGCCCGATCCGCGTGGGCATCGTGTGAATATCGACAGGCGGTGCAATCACCGGATCGGTCGCCGCGCGGGCGACGCTGCGCAGCATATCGGTCAGCGCGGCCCCCTCGGCCTCTTGCGCGGCGGTGTCCATCACGCCGGCCTCTGCCAGCGCCTGACCGAACAGCGCAATCGGGTCATGCGCGGCCCATGCAGCGATTTCCTCGCGCGTGCGGTAGGCATTGGCGTCGCTGGTGGAATGACCGGACTGGCGGTAGCATTCGACATCCAATAGCGCCGGCCCCTGCCCCGCGATCAGGGCCATGCGCTTGCGCGCCACGGCATCGCGCACGGCAAGCGGGTTCTGGCCATCCACCGTCTCGGCCAGCATCGCCTCCGGGTGCAGCCCTGCCCCGATGCGCGACAGCCGGTCCCAGCCCATCGTCTCGCCCGCAGTCTGCCCGCCCATCGCGTAGAAATTATTGGTGAAGAAGAACAACACCGGCAACCGCCCCGAGCGGTCCCCCCACAACCCGTCAAACTGTGCCTGCGCGGCGAAATTCATCGCCTCCCAGACCGGGCCGCAGCCGGTCGCGCCGTCGCCTGCCATCGCCACGGTTATCCGCCCCGGCGCGTGCAGCTTCGCATGGAGTGCCGCACCCGTGGCAATGCCCGCCGACCCGCCGACAATCGCGTTGTTCGGATAGGCGCCGAAGGGCGGGAAGAACGCGTGCATCGACCCGCCCATGCCGCCATTCACCCCGGCCTCGCGCATGAAAATCTCGGCCAGCAGGCCAAAGACCAGCGTATGTTCGGCCAGCGCCATGTCATCCGCTGGCGCAAAACTGCGCTCTGCCAGCGCCAGCAGATCGCCGCCGCGATGGGTGCGAAACCGCTCCAGCGCCGCCGGGCCGCCCAGATCATGGATCGCGGCCAGACCCTTGGCCAGAAACTCGCCATGGCTGCGGTGATTGCCAAAGATATGGTCATCCGCCCCCAGCGCATGGGCCGCGCCGGTGGCCGCCCCTTCCTGCCCGATCGACAGATGCGCGGGGCCCTTGTAGATATGGCCGATCCCGTCCCATTCGCCCCGCGCCTTGAAGGTCGAAAGCATCTCCTCGAACGCGCGCTGAATACGCATGTGCCGCAGCATTGCGCGCAGGCGTTCCGGCCCCAGCGCGGTGATCTCATCTGCCAGCGGCGTGGCATAGGCGTGGATCGGGATATCGGGAAAGGCAAGCCGCCCGGACTGGCCTCTGCGGGCGGGATCGACTGTCAGTTCACGGGGCATGGCACTCTCTGGGATCGTTTTGCGCCTTGTCCCATGTAAATGAGATATTGTCAAACGCATTCGACACATGTAGCATCACCCCAAAGCAGACCATGCCGGGAGGGGTGATGACCGTCTGTCGCTGCGCTATCCTGTTGCAGACCAGCACGCGCCGCGGCAATGCGGGGCCGCGCCAGACCGGTCTGGCCCGTGTCTCAGGTCTGCGCCAGTTCCGTCGCCAGATCGCGCAGCCGCGACAGGCAGCCCTGCGCATCAATGGCCCGGTCGCGAAACGTGCCGACATGTTCGACATGCGGGCAGGTCAGCACCGCGCAGGCCGCCCCGTCCGGCCCCATGATCGGCACCGAGATGTCGCTCACTCCCACCAGCTGCAGGCTGGGCGCATGGCGGTAGCCCCGGGCCTGTATCCGGTCCAGTTGCGCCTCGGACAGCGGCTCTGTCCGGTCGGGCAGCACAGTGGCGGCGGCGAGTATCTCGGCGCGCTGCTCGGGCGTCTGAAAGGCCAGCAGCGTCTGCCCCGACCCGGTGGCCAGCATGTCAAGCTGCGCGCCCACGCGCAGGCGGAATTCCCAGTTGCCGGGCTGGCTGGCCTGCGCCACGACCACGGCGACCGGGCCTTCAGGCACGACCAGATGCAGCGACTGCAATGTGCTCCGGGCGAACAGATCCATCATGGGCTGTGCCTGCGCCACAAGACGCCGGACCGGCGGATGCGCGGCCCCCAGCAGAAAC
>PWWF01000188.1 GCA_003561595.1 Paracoccaceae bacterium
CAGCCCATTTGCATCAAGGCAGCGGACATGGCGCGCCATGGCGTGCAGGTCGGACATGCGTTGCGCATCACGGTTTTCGCTGCGCGCCTGTTCCGGCCCGCCAATGGTCCAGAGCCCCAGCGCCACCGCCACCACGGCCAGCGCCACCAGCGCGATCCCGGCTGCGCGCATCTCAGCCCTCCTGCAGGAAATCGCGGAAGAACAGGATCACCAGCGCCGCCACCGTGACGACCAGCGCTGTATTGGCGATGAATTGCGCCGTCAGATCCCCGCTCAGCAACCCGTAAACCACGCTGATCGCGGCCCCCAGCAGGGTCAGCGCGGCCAACAGACAGGTCACGGCGCCGAACCAGCGACGCACGACCGATGCGCGGGCGCGTGCCCGATGCCCACGCTCGATATGCAGATACAGCCACAGGAACAGCGGGGTGACCACGATCAGCGTGGCAATCGCCCAGCGCGGTATGTACGTGCCGCGCCAGTCCGGGCGGGTGCCCAGCCATTCCTCGATCAGTGCAAAGCCCAGCGTGACAAGGTTCCAGCACAGGCCCAGCAGCGTTGCGAATAACAGCCCGTATAGCAGCGCCTCGCGGGCCGAAACCTGCGGGCGCGGGCATGGCACAGGCAGGCGCAACCCGGCATCCTGCCAGCCGGACAGGGCCTGAGCGACCTCACCATCCTGCCAGCCGGCGCCCGTCAGGGCGCGGCGCAATTCCTCGGGGCTGTGGCCAGCGCGCAGGCCGTCCTGCACGAATTGCGCCAGCGCGTCAGCAGGTTTCATTCAGCGCGCTTTCCTGCTGACATTTTGGGCAAAGGAAGCGTCAAAGGCGGCTTGTGCCTCAGTGCTGGCCTCGGTCTGATGGCGCGCCTTCCAGTCCGCATAGGGCATGCCATAGATGATCTCACGCGCGGCCTCCTTGTCCATGTCGATGCCGCGCGCCTCTGCCGCTTCCTGATACCAGCGCGACAGGCAGTTGCGGCAGAACCCGGTCAGGTTCATCATGTCGATATTCTGCACATCACTGCGCGCGTCAAGATGGGCCAGAAGCATGCGAAAGGCTGCAGCTTCCAGTTCGGTGCGGGTCTGATCGTCCATATCGTCCTCCATGCTCTGGCCAGAGATATAAGGATTGCGCCGCCGGTTGCGAGGGGGCCGCCTGCGCGCCCCGCGCAGGCCAGCGCCCGCGAGCGGGGCATGGGCGGGCGGGAGGGGCCCCCGAGCGGGCGCTGATCCTGTCAGACGGCAAGCGCGGCACAAAGGACAAGAAACCCCGCCAGTTCCGTCACCTGCTGCCCCGCGCCCAGCACATCGCCGGTCTGGCCACCCAATCGCTGCCGCGCCAGCCGCGCCAGCCCCAGCAGCACCAGCCCCTGCGCGGCGAGCATGACCGCCAATGGCGGCAGCGCCATCACCGCGGCAAAGGGCAGCACCGCCAGCGCCAGCGCCACCAGTACCGCGCCCGGCGCGACTCCCCCGGCCATATGGCCCAGCCCCTCGGACCGCGCAGCCGGCACGGTGGCCATCAGGACAGGCGGCGCCACGCGACTTGTCATTGCCAGCAGCGCCAATGCCATCAGCGCAAATGCGACATCCTGCGTGGCCAGCCATGCCAACGCCTGCCAGCGCAGCCCGACCGACAGGATCAGCGCCAGCACACCATAGCTACCGATGCGCGAATCGCGCATGATCTCCAACCGCCGCGCTGGTGTCTGCCCGCCCCAGACACCATCCGCAAAATCCGCCAGCCCGTCTTCGTGGAGCGCGCCGCTGAGGACGACCATCGCGCCAATCGCCAGCCCCGCTGCCAACCCAACCGGCAGGCCCAGTGCAAACGCCGCCCACAGCACAAGCGCGCCGCCCCCGCCAACCGCCAGCCCTGCCAGTGGAAAGGCCCATGCGGCAGCGGCCATGGCAGGCGCGGGGTCAGGCAGGCGGCCAGCGGGCAGGCGTGTCAGCAGCATAAGCGCCAGCTGCACCTCCGCCAGCCGCGCGCGGATCATCCGCCCGCCACCCCGGCCTCGGCAAAGGTGGCCATGCCGTTATGACAGGCAAGTGCCGCGCGCAGGATGCCCAGCGCCAGTGCCGCGCCCGACCCCTCGCCCAGCCGCATGTCGAAATCCAGCACCGGGGTCTGGCCCAGCGCGGCCAGCAGCCGCCGGTGCCCCGGCTCGGCCGAGGCATGGCCGACAAGGCAATGCGCCAGCAATCGCGGGTCCGCCGCGTGCAGGCAGGCCGCCGCCGCTGTGCAGATGAACCCATCCAGGATGACCGGCACGCGCGCAGCGCGTGCCGCCAGCACCGCCCCGCAGATCGCGGCCTGTTCGCGCCCGCCAAGGGCGGCCAGCACCTGCATCGGCACCAGCCCGGCATGGCGGCGCAGGCCGCTCTCGATTGCTGCGATCTTGCGGGCGATCCCGGTCGCATCCGATCCCGTGCCCGGCCCCACCCATTCGGCGGCACTGCCCCCGAACAGCGCCGCCGCAAGCGCCGCAGCCACAGTGGAATTGCCAATCCCCATTTCACCCAGGATCAGGATATCGGCATCGCTGTCCACGGCCTGCGCGCCCGTGCGCATCGCCGCCAGCGTCTCGTCTGCGCTCATGGCAGGGCCGGTCGTGAAATCCGCCGTGGGGGTCTCCAACTCCAGCGCGATGACCTCCAGCCGCGCGTCATTGACCGCGCAAAGCTGGTTGATCGCGGCGCCCCCGGCTTGAAAATTTGCCACCATCTGGGCCGTCACGGCCTGCGGGAACGGGTTGACGCCCTGCGCGCAAATGCCGTGATTTCCGGCAAAGACCAGCGCCTGCGCCTGCGCGATTTCAGGGCGCGCGCGGCCCTGCCACCCGGCCATGAAGATCGCCAGTTCCTCCAGCCGCCCCAGCGCGCCGGGGGGTTTGGTCAGGCTGTTCTGCCGCGCCAGCGCCTCTGCCCGCGCTGTGGCATCCGCTTGGGGCAGCGTATCGGCAAGGGCGGCAATTTCGGTCAGGGGCGGAATGTTCAGGGTCATTTCACTCTCATTGGCAGGCCCGCGACAGCAAGCGTCACCTCATCCGCCATCTGGGCCACGGATTGGTTGACCAGCCCGGCGGCGTCGCGGAACTCGCGCGCCAGGCGGTTGTCGGGCACGATGCCCAGCCCGACCTCATTGGTGACAAAGACGACCGGGGCGCGCTGCGCGGGCAGGGCATCGATCAGGGCCGCCAGCGCAGCGCGCCAATCGGCATCGGCCAGCATCAGGTTGCTCAGCCACAGGGTCAGGCAATCGACCAGACGCGGCGCGGTCCCATCGGTGTCCTGCAACGCTGCAAGCAACTCGCGCGGCGCAGTATGCGTGCGCCATTCCGGGCCGCGCCGCGCCTGATGCTCGGCAATGCGGCGGGCCATTTCAGCATCATGCGCCTCGGCGGTCGCGATGTAGATGGCGCTTGCCCCCAGTTCGAGCGCGCGCGC
Source organism: Paracoccaceae bacterium (assembly GCA_003561595.1). GTDB lineage: Bacteria > Pseudomonadota > Alphaproteobacteria > Rhodobacterales > Rhodobacteraceae > Roseinatronobacter. The sequence goes on from PWWF01000188.1 coordinate 3,452, forward strand.
TTCGGCCAGCCGGGACTTGCCCGACCGTGCGCCACCTGTGATTAGGATGATCCGGCCCATGCAGCCCCTTGCCCCTTTGGCCTGTGTAAAGCAGATAGGGCGGCAGGGCAGCAAGGGGAAAAGCCGACAGATGACCGCCCGGACAGAAGCGCGACTGATCCTGATCCGCCACGCGCCCGCGCTGCATGGCGGGCGCATGGCCGGGCGGCGCGATGTCGATGCCGACCTGTCAGGCACCGCCGCGATTGACGCGTTGCGCGACATGCTGAGCAGCGAAGGGGTGGACAGCATTGTCACCAGCCCCGCGCGCCGCTGCGTGCAGACAGCGCAGGCGTTATGGCCCGGGCGTGCAATGGCGCAGGACCCGCGCCTGTGGGAACAGGATTTCGGGGGCTGGGAAGGGCTGCCCTTCGCCGATCTGCCCGATCTGGGGGATCTGAGCCGCGCGGACCTGGCCGCGCATCGCCCGCCGTGGGGGGAGAGCTTCGATGACCTTTGCGCGCGCGTGACCCCTGCCCTGCGCGAGATTGCTGTGCCCGGTGTCACTGCCATCGTCGCACATGCCGGTGTCATCCGTGCGGCCCTTGGGCTGGGGCCATCCGCGCTGGGGTTCGAGATCGCACCGCTGTCGGTGACCATCCTGCGCGCGGTGCCCGGTCATGACTGGTCGATCACCTGCGTGAACCGGGTGGCGGGCGGATGAACAGCGTCAGGGTCGCGGGCCATTGCGGCGAGTGGTTGCAGGGGCGGCTTGGCCCCGCCGGACCCGTGGTGCTGGTGACCCTGCCCTGCGATGCGCTTGGCGTGCGCGGGTGGCAGCGCGATGCTGCCGGGGTGCGGCTGTCTGGCGCCGGGATCAGCCTGCTGCGCGCGCAGCGCTTCCTGCGCGGGTTGGGGCTGGGGATGCGCGGGCGCGTGTTGCTGCGGGCCTCGGCCCCGCCCGGTCTAGGGGCGGGCATGTCCACGGCGCGGCTGGTGGCGCTGGCGCGGCTGGCAGGCTGGCAGGGCGATCCGCTGGCACTGGCGCGGGCCTGCATCGCCTGCGAGGGGGCGAGTGATCCGCTGATGTTCGACGCGCCCGAGAGGATGCTCTGGGCGTCGCGCACGGGACTTATTGTCCAGTCCATGCCTGCGCTGCCGCGTCATGACATTCTCGCCGGGTTCCATGGCGGCCCGGTCCCGACGGACCCGCGTGACGATGATTTTGCCGATATCAGCGATCTTGTGGCTGAATGGTCGCGCGCGCAATCGCTGCCCGCATTCGCCGAACTCGCCTCCGAAAGCGCCACCCGCTGCCTGCGCCATCGCGGACCGTTGGATGACCCGACACCGCGCCTTGCGCGCGCGCTTGGCGCGCTGGGCTGGGCGATCGCGCATACCGGCGCGGCCCGCGCGCTGATCTTCGCCCCCGGTCAGATACCGGCAGACGCGCCTGCCGCGATGCGGCGTGCCGGGGGTCGCAGCGTGATGCGCTTTCGCGGCGGGGGCGGATGATGAGCTTTGCCGCCATGATGCTGGTGGCGCTGGCCATCGACCTGGTCCTTGGCTGGCCTGCATGGCTTTATGCACGGATCGGGCACCCGGTCACATGGATCGGCGCGATGATCGCGGGGCTGGAGGCGCGGCTGAACCATGCCGGGGCCGGACGGCGCAGGCGCGGGGTATTGGCCGCGGGGTGGGTGGTCGCTGTGGTCGCGCTGATCGCGCTGGTGTTGCAGCTTGCCCTGCCTGCGGGCTGGCTGGGGGTGCTGCTGGGCGGTGTGCTGGCCTGGCCGCTGGTGGCGATGCGGTCGATGCACAGCCATGTCGCCGCTGTGGCAGACCCCTTGCAGGCAGGCGATACCGATGCCGCCCGCGCCACTGTCGCGATGATCGTGGGGCGCGACCCGGCGCTGCTGGACTCGTCCGGCATTGCCCGCGCGGGGCTGGAGAGCCTGGCCGAAAACACGTCAGACGGCATTGTCGCGCCGGTATTCTGGGGCGTGATTGCGGGGCTGCCGGGGATTGCGGCCTACAAGGCGATCAACACGCTCGATTCCATGATCGGGCATAAATCTGATCGGTATCGCGAGTTTGGCTGGGCCGGGGCGCGGGTGGATGATCTGGTCAATCTGTTGCCTGCGCGGCTGACCGGCGGGGTATTCGCGCTTGTCTCGGGCCGCATGGGGGCGGCCTTCGCCTGCATGGCCCGCGATGCGCGCACGCACCGATCCCCGAACGCTGGCTGGCCAGAGGCCGCGATGGCGGGCGCGCTGAATGTGCGCCTGTCCGGCCCGCGTGTCTATCCCGAGGGCGTCGCGCCCGAGCCCTGGGTGAATGCCGCCGCCCCCGACCCCGCGCCTGCCGACCTGCGCCGGGGGCTTGCGCTTTATGCCCGCGCGATGGCCGCGCTGATGCTGTCGCTGGCGCTACTGGTCTGGCTGGGCCTGTAAACACCCCCTCGCCAATCGCGGCCCGATGGGCCAATCTGGCCGCGATGCGATATCATGCCCCCCTGCGCCGTGCCGCCGATGCTGTTCCTGATCCTTGATACCATTGCCGCGCGGGCGCGGCTGGTGCTGCCTGTGGGGCTGGTTCTGGGTATCCTGGGCGGGCTGGTCGCGCCCGATCTGGCCCCGGCGCTGCAGGGTCTTGTCGCGCCGGTCGTTGTGGCCCTACTGTTTCTGGGCGTGCTGCGGCTGGGGCCGGAGGGCGTGCGCGCGGGGCTCTATGGCTGGCGCGGCGGCGTGATCGCTGTTCTGGCCTTGCAGCTTGCGCTACCGGTCGCGGCAGTGCTGGGCGGGCAGGCCATCGGGCTGGGGGGCGTTGTGCTGGCGGGCGTTGTGCTGGTGCTGGCCGCAGCCCCCATCACCGGCAGCCCCAATCTCGCGATCCTGTCGGGCGCATCGGGTGCCGTGGCCTTGCGGCAACTGGTGCTGGGCACTGCGCTACTGCCACTGACGGCGCTGCCGGCCTTTCTGCTGATGCCCGGCTGGGGCGCCCCGCAAGAGGTGGTCGTGATCGTCCTGCGGCTGCTGGTGCTGATCGGGCTGGCGGGTGGGTTGGGGCTGTGGCTGCGCCACCGGGGCATCGTCGGGGGCGACCCGCGCAGCCTGCGCGCGATTGACGGGCTGGCGACGCTTCTGCTTGCGGTCATCGTGATTGCACTGATGGGGGCTGTGGGGCCTGCGCTGCTGTCGGGGTCCGGGGCGTGGATCATGCTGGCCGGGGTGCTGGCGCTGGGCTTCGGGTTGCAGGCGGGCGTGCTGGTGGTGATGCACAAGCGCGCGCCCCTGGTCGAGGTCGCGTCCCTGAGCCAGGCTGCAGGCAATCGCAATATCGCACTGTTCCTGGGCGTGCTGCCTGCGTCTGTCGCCGCCGATCTGTTCGTGTTCATCGGGCTCTATCAGATCCCGATGTATCTGACGCCGCTGGTGATGGGCTGGGTGTATCGCCGTATGGAGCCCTGAGCGGCAACGCTGCCCTCGCGCCATATGGACAAGCCCGCGCACGGCGACTAGGCCAGTAAAGGCCCTGCAGCAAACCGGGATCGCCATGCACGACCAAGACCAGCACACACCGCGCCATATCGCCGTCATCGGCGCCGGGATTGTGGGTGTTGCAACCGCTGTCTGGCTGCAGCGCCACGGCCACCGCGTCACACTGATCGACCGCGAGGGGCCAGCCGCAGGGGCCAGTTTCGGCAATGGCGGGGTGCTTGCGTCCAGCGCTGTGGTGCCCGTGCCGGTGCCGGGCATCTGGGCGCGGGCACCGCGCATGTTGCTGGACCCGCGTCAGCCACTGTTTCTGCGCTGGGGCTATCTGCCGCGTCTTGCGCCCTGGCTGCTACGCTACCTGTCCCGCGCGAATGACGCCGATGTGCGACGGATCGCGG
>PWWF01000335.1 GCA_003561595.1 Paracoccaceae bacterium
TCGAAGATGACGGCGATTTCGGCATCGACAAAGATATGCGGATGCGCGCGCGCGGGCAGCGCGAACAGCGTGCACAGGCAGGCAACAAGGATCAGGCGGGTATGCGTCATGACCACTCCATTAGCGAGCAGGACTACAGCGTTGCCGGGTCTGCCTCAAGTCACAGGAGAGTGCGGCCCTGCGTGCCCCGGCGAGGGCACGCCCCACCCTCCCACCCGCGCGCCCTCGCCGGGGCACGCAGGGCCGCAGATCAGAGGCAGGTCAGAAATCGAGACCCAGATCCAGCACCGGGGCGGAATGGGTCAGCGCACCGACCGAGATGAAATCGACCCCGGTTGCGGCGACCTCGGCAATACGCTCCAGCCGCATGTTGCCGGATGCTTCCAGCACAAGCCTGCCTGCCACGCAAGCCACAGCGCGGGTCAGTGTGGCGGTGTCCATATTGTCCAGCAGAACCACATCCGCGCCGCCTGTCGCCAGGACCTCTTCAAGCTGGTCGAGTGTATCCACCTCGATCTCGATCCGGCGCATATGGCTGGCCTGCGCGCGCGCGGCCTGCAGCGCCTTTGCGATCCCGCCAGCGGCGGCGATATGATTGTCCTTGATCAGGATCGCATCGGACAGCCCGTAGCGATGGGCCGCGCCGCCGCCGTGCAGAACGGCCTCTTTCTCGACCAGCCGCAGGCCCGGCGTTGTCTTGCGCGTGCAGGTGATGCGGGCCTGTGTGCCTTGCGCTGCGTGCACGAAGGCCGCTGTCAGGGTCGCGATCCCCGACAGGCGGCCCGCGAAATTCAGCGCCACACGTTCCGCCGACAGGATGGAGGCAGCAGACCCGTCTATCTGCATGAGCGTATCGCCCGCCGCGATGCGGCTGCCATCGGGGCACAGCGTCCGGATCTGCAGCGAAGGGTCCACCAGATGAAACGCCATTTCGGCCAGTTGCATTCCCGACACGGTGCCGCCCGCCCGCGCGTTCAGGCGCGCCTTGTAGCGCAGGCCCTGCGGGATGACGGCGCGGGTGGTGATATCGCCTGCGGGGCCAAGATCCTCGGTCAGGGCGGCGCGGACAAGCGGTTCCAGCAAAAGCGGGGGCAGGGGGGTCATGTCACCTCGGGGAGTGTCTGGGAATGTGTCATTTGCGAGCGATGCGCCTGTTGCGGGTCGCTTTGCGGGTAATCATCGCGCCAATGCGCGCCCCGGCTTTCGCGCCGCGCAAGCGCTGCTGCGGCGATCATTCGTGCCGTGGCGCACATGTTCAGCAGGTCGGGGGACGCGGGCTGCGCGGCCTCGACCTGCGCAATCGCGTCCAGCGCCTTGCGCAGCCCGTCGCCTGTGCGGCGCACGCCGACATGGGCGCTCATCAGCGCGCGCAGGCGCGCCACGGTTTGCGGCCGGGCGGGCTGGCCGCCCGGCTGAAAGCAAAGGCTGACAGCGGGCGCGGGCGTGCAGGCAGGCAACGCGCGCGTCACATCCTCGGCCACGCGGCTGGCAAAGACCAGCGCTTCCAGCACGCCATTGGACGCCAGCCGGTTCGCGCCATGCAGCCCGGTCGAGGCCGCCTCGCCGCAGACCCACAGCCCCGGCAGCGAGGACCGGCCCTGCGAATCTGTCGCGACCCCGCCCATATGATAATGCGCGGCAGCGGCAATGGGGATGGGCTGGCGCAGCGGGTCGATCCCGGCTTGCGCACAGGCGCTGGCGACTGCGGGAAAGCGGGTTGTAATCTCGGCACCGATGGCGTGGCGCGTGTCCAGCATGGGCCGCAACCCGGCCTGAGTCTGCGCAAAGACCGCGCGCGCAACAATGTCGCGGGGGGCCAGATCGGCCAAGGGGTGTTCGCCCTCCATGAACGGCATGCCTTGCGCGTTGACCAGGCGTGCGCCTGCACCACGCAATGCCTCGGTCGCCAGCGGCGCGGGGTCGAGGCCGACATCCATCGCCGTGGGGTGGAACTGCACGAATTCCATATCTGCCATCACCGCGCCCGCTCGCGCGGCCAGCCCCGCGACCTGCCCCCGGATGCGCGGCGGATTGGTCGTTATCGCAAAAAGCCCGCCAGCCCCGCCCCCTGCCAGCACCACCACAGGCGCGCGCAGCGCAAGCGGGCGCGAGAGGGTGCCCGCGCCAAGCCCAGCAATCTCGACCCCCGTGACATGTCCGCGCTCCACCACCAGCCCTTGCGCGGTGACACGTTCCACGACCTGCACCGATGGCGTGGCGCGGATGGCCGCGATCAGCACCTCCATGATCCGCCGCCCGGCCTGATCGCCCAGCACCCGGACAACGCGCGCGACGGAATGCGCGGCTTCCATGTTCAGGACATATCCGCCCGAGGGGTCGCGGTCGAACGGGGCGCCGCGCGCGGCCAGATCGCGGATATGGGCCGGGGCAGCCTGCGTGACCAGATCGGCAATCGCGGCATCAACTGTGCCTGCCCCGGCGGCGCAGGTATCGCGAGCATGTGCGGCGGGGCTGTCCGATGGGTCCATCGCGGCGGCGATCCCGCCCTGCGCCCAGGCGGAAGAAGCCCCTTCGCCCAATGTCTCGGGCGACAGAACAAGGACCGGGCGCGGCGCAAGGGCCAGCGCTGCGTATAGCCCGCCCAGACCCGCGCCGACGATTACAACGCGGTCGGTGCCCACCATCGGCTAGCCCTTGGCCGCCGACAGGTCGATCATCCGCTGCACGGCCAGCCGCGCGCGGTTGGCGATATCGGCGTCAACCTCGATCTGCGTGGTCATGCTGTGCAGCGACCAGAGCACCTTTTCCAGCGTGATCTTCTTCATGTAGGGGCACATGTTGCATGGCCCGATGAATTCGACATCCGGGTGCGCGTCAGAGATATTCGACGCCATCGAGCATTCGGTGACCAGCATCGCGCGTTCGGGCCGCTCAAGGCTGACATAATCCAGAATACCCTTGGTCGAGCCGGAGAAATCGGCCTCTGCGACCACATCGGGGGGGCATTCGGGATGGGCGATGATGCGCGTGCCGGGGTTCCATTCGCGGAATTCGCGGATGTCGCGGGCGGTGTATTGCTCATGCACGATGCACGACCCGTCCCACCACACGATGCGCTTTTCGGGCACCAGGGCTGCCACGTTCTGCGCCAGATACTTGTCCGGCGTCATGATGATCGTCTCGGCCTCCAGCGCGCGGATGATCTGCACGGCGTTGGAGGAAGTGCAGCAGATATCGGACGCGGCCTTCACCTCGGCGGTGGTGTTGACATAGCTGACGACCGGCGCGCCGGGATAGCGCGCGCGCATCCGGGCCACCCCTTCGGCCGTGATGCTGTCGGCGAGCGAGCAGCCGGCCGCCATATCGGGCATCAGCACGATCTTGGCGGGGTTGAGGATTTTCGACGTCTCGGCCATGAAATGCACGCCGCATTGAACGATGACATCGGATTGCGTGCGCGTGGCCTCGACCGCCAGTTGCAGGCTGTCGCCGACCACATCGGCCACGCCATGGAAAATCTCTGGCGTCATGTAGTTATGCGCCAGAATCGCCGCCCCCCGTTCGCGTTTCAGCGCGTTGATGGCTGCAACATAGGGCGCGTGCATCGCCCAGTCGGCGGGCGAGACGACACGTTTCATGCGCGCATACGCGTCCTGCATCCGGGCGGCGAGGCCGGGGTTGGGGGCCAGATCGTAGGTTGCGCGCAGTTCGTCGCGGCGGGCGGGCATGTCCAGCATGGGGGTCTCTCCGGTCCTTGCGCGCCCTCCTCAGGCACAGGCGCGGTCTGCTTAGGGGCGAGGGAGGCCGGAAATCAAGGGAAAAGGCAACATGGCACAGAGTCGCGCCACGCGCACAGGATGTCGCTTTGCACCCCAGAGCGCCGCAAACTGGCCAGAGTCGCCCGGCCCTTCGCGCTAGGACGCGAGGGAACGCGCCACCCTGTGGCGAACAGATCAGGAGTAGCGGATCATGGCGGAACCGGCAGCAGAGACAGCGCGCAGCGCTGGCGGGCGGCGTGCACGCGGTGCCGGGGGCGGTGCGGCCCGGCGGGCGGCCCGCAGCGCCGTCAGCCTGGAGACGGCGCGCTACATCGAACGCAACATCCCCGATCTGGAGGTGCTGAACGCCGAAGCGCTTGCGATCATCGAAGAAAATGCCGAGACGGTTCTGGCCGAGATCGGGGTGAATTTCGTCGATAACCCCGCCGCGCTGGAGCGTTGGCGCGCCGCCGGGGCCGAGGTGACGGGCGAGCGCGTGCGCATCCCGCGCGGGCTGGCGCGGCAGCTATGCGCCACGGCACCGGGCAGTTTCACCCAGCACGCCCGCAACCCCGCCCGCAATGTAGAAATCGGGGGCCGCAATCTGGTCCTTGCCCCGGTCTATGGCCCGCCATTCGTGCGCGATGCCAACGGCGGACGGCGCTATGCCACGATGGAGGATGTCCGCAATTTCGTGCGCCTTGGCTACATGTCACGCTGGCTGCACCATTCCGGCGGGACAGTGTGCGAGCCCACGGATATTGCCGTGAACAAGCGCCATCTGGACATGTTGCAGGCGCATATGGTGCTGTCGGACAAGCCCTTCATGGGGTCGGTCACCGACCCGACACGCGCGGCAGATTCGGTCGAGATGGCAAAGCTCCTGTTCGGGTCCGATTTCGTGGATACGAACACGGTCATGACCTCGCTCATCAACGTCAATTCGCCGCTGACATTCGATTCGGTGATGATGGGCGCGCTCGAGGTTTACGCCCAGGCCAATCAGGCCTGCATCATCTCGCCCTTCATTGTGGGCGGGGCGATGGCGCCGACCACGGTTGCGGGCACATTGACGCAGGTGCTGGCAGAGGTGCTGGCGGGTGTGGCCTATTCCCAGCTTGTCCGCCCCGGCGCGCCGGTGATCATGGGCGCCTTTGTCACCTCGATCGACATGAATTCCGGCGCGCCCACCTTCGGCACGCCAGAGGCCGCGCTGATCACCTATGGCACGGGCCAGCTGGCGCGGCGTCTGGGGCTGCCCTACCGTTCCGGCGGGGCGTTTTGCGGGTCAAAACTGCCGGATGCGCAGGCCGCCTATGAAACTGCGAACAGCCTGAACATGGCGCTGCTGGCCGGGGTGAATTTCATGCTGCATTCCTGCGGCTGGCTGGAAGGGGGGCTGGTCGCGAGCTTCGAGAAATTCGTGATGGATGCCGACCAGCTTGGCGCGCTGCATCAACTGGCCAAGGGCGTGGATATGTCCGAGAACGGGCAGGCCATGGATGCGATCCGCGAGGTCGGGCCCGGCGGGCACTATCTGGGCTGCGCGCATACGCAGGCCAATTTCAAGGATGCCTTCTGGCGCTCGGACCTGCTGGATTACAAACCGTTCGAGACATGGGAGGATGAGGGCGCGCGCGACACGCAGGCCCTTGCCACGGCCCGGGTCGCGAAGATGCTGGCAGATTACCAGCAGCCCGCGCTTGATCCTGCCGTGCAAGAGGCGATTCAGGACTATATCGACCGGCGCAAGGCGTCCGAGGCCGATGCCTTTGGCTAGACGCGCCATTGCAGGCGCGCGCGCCGCGCCCTAGATTGCGGGGCATCAGCGCAAGAGGCCCCGCATGACCAATCCGTTGCTTGCCGACTGGCAGACCGAATTTCAACTTCCGCCCTTCGACCAGATCAGCGATGCGGATTTCGCCCCCGCCTTTGACGCCGCGATTGAGGCAGGGCGCGCCGCCCATGCGGAAATCGCCGCCAACCCCGCGCCACCCGATTTTGCCAACACGATAGAGGCGATGGAACAGGCCGATGACCTGCTGGACCGGGTCGCGGGGGTGTTCTTCAATCTCGCAGGCAGCGACTCGAACCCGGAGCGCGAGGCGCTGCAACGCGATCTGTCGCCCAGGCTTTCGGCCTATGCCTCCGGGATCGTGAATAACCGCGCGCTGTTCGACCGGATCGAGGCGCTGTGGACTGCCCGCGACACGCTGGACCTGAGCGCCGAGCAGGCGCGCGTCCTGATGCTGTACCGGCGCATGTTCGTGCGGGCCGGGGCCGCGCTGGACGGGGAAGAGGCCACGCGCCTGACGCAGGTGAAATCGCGTCTGGCCCAACTGGGCACGCAGTTCACGCAGAACCTGCTGGCGGATGAGCGGGACTGGATGATGGCCCTGGACGATCTGACGGGGCTGCCGGATTTCGTGATCTCCAATGCGCGGTCAGCGGCAGTGGAACGCGGGCGCGAGGGGCATGTCATCACGCTCAGCCGGTCGCTGATCGTGCCGTTCCTGCAATTCTCGCCCCGCCGCGACCTGCGCGAGAAAGCCTATGAGGCGTGGGTGTCGCGCGGCGCGAATGGCGGCGCGACGGATAACCGCGCCATCGCGGCCGAAGTACTGGCGCTGCGCGCGGAGCGGGCCGCGTTACTGGGCTATGAGAATTTCGCCCGCTACAAGCTGGAAACCGAGATGGCCGGAACGCCTGAGGCCGTGCGCGATCTGTTGATGCAGGTGTGGGAGCCCGCGCGCGCCAAGGCGATGGCGGATGCGGAGCTGCTTCAGGAACTGCTGCGTGCCGACGGGTATTCCGGCCCGCTGGAGCCCTGGGACTGGCGCTACTACGCCGAGAAAAAGCGCGCCCGCGACCATGATCTGGATGAGGCGGCGCTGAAACCTTATCTGGCGCTCGAGAACATGATCGAGGCCGCTTTTGACTGCGCGCATCGGCTGTTCGGGCTGGAGTTCCGCGCGCTCGACATGCCCCTTTATCACCCCGATGCCCGTGCGTGGGAGGTCACGCGCGACGGAAAACATCTGGGCGTGTTCATCGGTGATTATTTCGCGCGTGCCTCCAAGCGCTCGGGCGCGTGGTGTTCGGCCATGCGCAGCCAGCGCAAGCTGGGGGGCGAGGTGCGGCCCATCGTGGTCAATATCTGCAATTTCGCCAAGGCTTCGCCTGCGCTGCTGTCCTATGACGATGCGCGCACGCTGTTTCACGAATTCGGCCATGCGCTGCATCAGTTGCTGTCGGATGTGCGCTACGGGCTGATATCGGGCACCTCTGTCGCGCGCGATTTCGTGGAGCTGCCCAGCCAGCTATACGAGCATTGGCTGGAAGTTCCCGAGGTGCTGGCACGCCATGCCCGCCATGTCGAGACGGGCGCGGCAATGCCGCAGGACCTTCTGGACCGGTTGCTGGCCGCGCAGAATGCCGATCAGGGGTTTGCAACCGTGGAATATGTGGCTTCGGCGCTGGTGGATCTGGAATTCCATGACGGCCCGGCCTCGTCCGACCCGATGCAGAAACAGGCCGAGGTGCTGGACGCGATCGGCATGCCCCGCGCGATCCGGATGCGCCATGCGACGCCGCATTTCGCGCATGTCTTTGCCGGGGACGGGTATTCCAGCGGCTATTACAGCTACATGTGGTCCGAGGTCATGGATGCCGATGCGTTCGAGGCGTTTCGCGAGGCGGGCGATGCGTTTGACGCGGACACAGCGCAACGGCTGGAGCGTTTCATCCTGTCTGCAGGCGGGCGTGATGAGGCCGAGGCGCTCTATACCGCGTTTCGCGGGCGGATGCCTGGGCCAGAGGCGCTATTGAAAGGGCGCGGGCTGGCGGCGTGAGGTTGGCCGGGGGTGGGTTGGCACCCACCCTACGCAGCCTTGCCGGGGGCATATCGTAGGGTGGGTGCCAACCCACCCCCAACTTCATCTGCTGCGATCAGATTGCGTAGCGCAATACTGCGGCCAGGTCGGCCTCTTGCGGGATCTCGCCCCGGCGCACGGCGATGACCTTGCCGCCATTGGCGATCACGCGGCCCGCGATTTCGTCGATGATCCCGTAGCTTGCGGCAGAGGCATCCTTGTCAAAGGTGATCTCGCCCGTGTCTTCATCGACAATCCCCGGCATGACGGAATCGATATCGACCAGCAGCGTATCCACGGCCCCAAAGGTCGCGGCGCGCGCCGCACGCGCCACTTGCGTCGTGGCCCGGCCCTCATTCTCGCGCGCAGAGTACAGCGAGGCGAACTCCGCAACAGCAGCGGCATTGATCCCGTCAAGGATGGCGCGCGCCTGACTGCCCAACTCATGCGCGGGCACCCGCGCGGGGCTGGTCTCGATCGCGGCATCGGCCAGATGCGGATAGCTGTTGACCGACCGGTAGAAGGACAGCATCGGATCGGTCGCGGCCAGGATCAGCGGCTCCTCTCGTCCTGACAACAGCCCCCGCAGCGCCCCGTCGATCTGGCGGCAATACTGTCGCAGATGGTGTTTCTGCCCCTCGCCACCGCCCAGACGGCCCGAATAGCTGCGCGAGTTCACATTCGCCGTTCCCGCGACCGAGGCCGCATCCTTCGGCAGATCGGGCACCCGCACTTCCTGCGCGGGCTGATCGCCCAGCAGTTCGATCACGCGCACCTCATTCTCGGCCAAGGCAAGGATGAACGCGTGCTGCGGCATCGAGACTGCGCGCAGCAGCGGCTTGAGGTGGAAGCGGTCGGCCACCTGCACCATCTCGGTCAGGTGGCTGGGCAGGCGGTAGCTGCGCAGGCTGTCGGGCGTCACGAAAATCGCCAGCGAATTGGCCTGAACGCGCCAGAAATCATCATCATCCATCAGATCGTGAAGTTGTTCTTCCACGGGCCAGATGGTCCGTTTCGGCACACCCACCTCTTCCAGCTGCGCGACCGCGTCCTGCGTCAGTTGCTTCAGCCGCGTGCGCGCGGCGTCGATATGCTGGGTTTCCGGCGTCGTCTTGAGATAGATGCTGATCAGCGCCTCGCCACGTGCGGCGACAAGCTTGCCGATCTCGGCTGCGCCGGGAATATCGACATATAGCATTGCAATAGCCTCCTTCAGGGTATGGTTGCCCTGCACATGGCATGTCTGATGCAGCGCCACAAGCATGGTGAAATTTTTCGCCGGATTGCGCAAATTCACAAGCCTGTGACGGTTGCAGCCCCATGACGCCCTTCCTATATACCGCCGCAGACGCCCTTCAGGGGCAGGTTCACGGATCGGATGGGCCGGGGCCTGAGCGGACCGCCCGTTGCCACATCGCTTCAGAGAGGATGAACATCATGGCTAAAGTCATCGGCATCGACCTTGGCACGACCAATTCCTGTGTTGCCATCATGGATGGCAGCCAGACCCGCGTGATCGAAAATTCCGAAGGGGCACGCACGACCCCTTCCATTGTTGCGTTTACGGAGAACGAGCGTCTTGTCGGCCAGCCCGCCAAGCGTCAGGCCGTCACCAACCCCACCAACACCATCTTCGCCGTCAAGCGCCTGATCGGGCGTCGACTGACTGATGCAGAGGTCGAGAAGGACAAGAAGCTTGTCCCCTATTCCATCGTGGATGGCGGCAATGGCGATGCCTGGGTCGAGGCGCGTGGCGAGAAATACAGCCCCAGCCAGATTTCGGCCTTCACCCTGCAGAAGATGAAGGAGACCGCCGAGAGCTATCTGGGCGAGAAGGTCGAGCAGGCCGTGATCACGGTGCCCGCCTATTTCAACGACGCTCAGCGCCAGGCCACCAAGGACGCAGGCAAAATTGCCGGTCTGGAAGTGCTGCGCATCATCAATGAGCCGACAGCGGCTGCGCTGGCCTATGGTCTGGACAAGAAAGACACCAAGACCATCGCAGTCTATGACCTTGGCGGCGGCACGTTCGACATCACCATCCTGGAAATCGATGACGGCCTGTTCGAGGTGAAATCCACCAATGGCGACACCTTCCTTGGTGGTGAAGATTTCGACATGCGGATTGTCAATTACCTGGCTGACGAGTTCAAGAAAGAGCATGGCGTCGATCTGACATCCGACAAGATGGCGCTGCAGCGTCTGAAGGAAGCTGCCGAGAAAGCCAAGATCGAGCTGTCGTCCTCCAGCCAGACCGAGATCAACCAGCCCTTCATCTCGATGGACAAGAACACGGGCCAGCCGCTGCACCTGGTGCTGAAACTGACCCGTGCCAAACTGGAATCGCTGGTGGGCGACCTGATCAAGAACTCGCTGAAGCCCTGTGCTGCCGCGCTGAAGGATGCGGGCCTGTCCAAGGGTGACATTGACGAGGTGATCCTGGTCGGCGGCATGACCCGCATGCCCAAGGTGATGGAGGAAGTGACCAGCTTCTTTGGCAAAGAGCCGCACAAGGGCGTGAACCCCGATGAGGTCGTGGCCATGGGCGCCTCCATTCAGGCTGGCGTGCTGCAGGGCGACGTCAAGGATGTTGTGCTGCTGGATGTGACACCGCTGAGCCTCGGGATTGAGACGCTGGGCGGTGTGTTCACTCGCCTGATCGACCGCAACACCACCATCCCGACCAAGAAGAGCCAGGTCTTCTCGACCGCCGAGGATAACCAGAACGCCGTGACGATCCGTGTGTTCCAGGGCGAACGCGAAATGGCGGCCGACAACAAGATGCTGGGCCAGTTCAATCTGGAAGATATCCCGCCCGCCCCGCGCGGCATGCCGCAGATCGAGGTTACTTTTGACATCGACGCGAACGGCATCGTCAACGTGTCCGCCAAGGACAAGGGCACCGGCAAGGAACAGAAGATCACGATCCAGGCGTCGGGCGGTCTGTCGGACGAGGATATCGAAAAGATGGTGCAAGAGGCCGAGGCCAATGCCGAAGCCGACAAGGAGCGTCGCGAACTGGTCGAGGTGCGCAACCAGGCCGAAAGCCTGATCCATTCGACCGAGAAGGCGCTGGAAGAGCACAAGGACAAGGTCGACCCGACCACGGTCGAGGCGATCGAGCTTGCCATCGCCGCGCTGAAGGACACGCTTGAAGGCGAGGATGCGGGCAAGATCAAGTCCGGCATCCAGAACGTGACCGAGGCATCGATGAAGCTGGGCGAAGCGATCTACAAGGCACAGGCCGAGACCGCCGAAGCAGGCGAAGAGGCCAGCGAAGAGCCGCGCAGTGTCGATGACGACATCGTGGATGCCGATTTCGAGGATCTGGACGAAGACAAGCGCAAGTGAGCCACGCGCGCGTAACGGGCAGCCGGTCTGAGCCTCTCAGGCCGGTTGTCTATTGAGGACGGGAGCAACATGGCCAAACGTGACTTCTACGATGTGCTTGGTGTGAACCGGCAGGCGGATGCCGACGAGATCAAGAAAGCCTATCGCAAGAAGGCCAAGGAGCTGCATCCGGACCGCAATTCAGACAACCCGAATGCCGAGGCGCAGTTCAAGGAAGTGAACGAGGCCTATGACGCGCTGAAGGACCCCGAACGCAAGGCGGCCTATGACCGGTTTGGCCACGCGGCCTTTGACGGTGGTATGGGTGCGGGTGCCGGTCGCGGCGGGCATCCGGGCGGCTTTGGCGGGAACGGCGATTTCGCAAGCGCCTTTTCGGATGTGTTCGAGGATCTGTTCGGCGATTTTGTCGGCGGTGGCCGTGGTGGCGCACGCTCGCGCGCGACACGCGGGTCTGATCTGCGCTACAATATGCGCATCACGCTGGAAGAGGCCTATGCCGGGACGCGCAAGACCATTCGCGTGCCGCGCCTGTCGGCGTGCGAGGCCTGCAGCGGCACCGGCGCCGAGGGCGGCGCCGAGCCTGTGACCTGTCCGACCTGTTCGGGCATGGGCAAGGTGCGCGCGCAGCAGGGCTTTTTCACGGTCGAGCGGACCTGTCCGACCTGCGGCGGCTCTGGCCAGATCGTCAAGAACCCTTGCAAGGCCTGTGGGGGTGCGGGCCGGACCGAGAAAGAGGCCAGCCTGTCGGTGAATATCCCGCCCGGCGTGGAAACCGGCACCCGCATCCGTCTGTCGGGCGAGGGCGAGGCCGGGCTGCGCGGTGGTCCCGCGGGCGATCTGTATATTTTCGTCAATGTGGCCGAACACCCGATCTTCAAGCGCGATGACGTGACGCTGTTCTGCCGCGTCCCGGTCAGCATGGCGCGCGCCGCGCTGGGCGGCGAGGTCGAGGTGCCGACCATCGATGGCGGACGCTCGCGCGTCAAGGTACCGTCAGGCAGCCAGTCCGGGCGTCAGATGCGCTTGCGTGGCAAGGGGATGCCCGCGCTGCGTGGCGGCGGGCATGGCGATATGCTGATCGAACTGGCGGTGGAAACGCCGGTGAACCTGACGGCGAAACAGAAAGAGCTTCTCGAGGAATTCGAGAAGCTCAGCGCCGAAAACAATCCCGGGATCTCCAGCTTCTTTGACAAGGTCAAGAGCTTCTGGGATGGGATGAAAGGCTAGGGTAGCGTCAGACCTGACAGGCGCGCGCGACCCTGGCCTCGATGGCATTGCGCTGGCGAATCAGTCGCTGCACTTCGGCGCTGTTGGGAATGACGCGCGGCGAGGCTGCGTTTACGCAGGCGACCTGGTTATTCGCGGTCAGCGTGCAGTTATATGTCATGTAGCCCCGCGTCGCCAAGGTTGCCGTGAACCCCATGGCCCCGGCGTTCCGTGCCGTATCGATCCGGTTGTCATGGACCCGCAGCGCATGGCTGGCGGTTTCGCAATTGTGCATGGCGCGGCTGGGGAACAGGTGGTCGCACCCGGCGAGCAACATGACAACAGCCGACAGGGCAAGAATACGCATTTTCCAGTTCCTTCCATCGGGTTGAATATCGCGCCGCAGCCGATGCGCCGCTTTTCTTCAGGTACAGCCGCGCGCAGGGCGCGCGACTGGATGTTCTGGACCGGTGTTCTGTGGACTGGCCGCGCGTTACCCGCACGCGATCAGATGCCGACACCGGCTGAGCGGGAAATGCTCAGTCGCCCTTGCGGCAGGGGGCCGACTTCATAACATAATGGCCCGGGCGCACGAGGTGCTTCTTTTCCTCGTAGATTGCCGGGTAATGCATGCGGTAGACCTGCGCGCCTGCAGTACCGTTGCGATACTCGAGCTTGGTCTTGGCTCCTTTCACAAGGTGCTTGGTCGTGCGATATTCAGGCGCGACATAGACCTTGTCAAAGCATTCCACCACATGGCCTTTCCATGCTGCCGCCGGTGTCGCAATAAAGGGGGCCAGTGCCAAGGCAAGAGCCGGGAGTGCGATCTTCTTCATTGTAGTCCTCCAAGTGATAAGGGATTGATTATTTTTATGACTGCTCAAAATGCCTCGGCAAGTGCGCGGATTCCTGCCATTCACAGAAAGATGCCACACTTGTGATGAAGGCTAGCACCAAGATTTTCCGCTGGCAACATGTCAGTTCACAAAAGATCACGGTTAATTCATTGTTATCATTTGGCGCGTATTCCTGCAGGTGCAGCAGTCGGAGTGCGCGCGATGTCGGACGCCACAATGTCGTTATTTCCCTTGGATTCGGGGGCTGTCAGCCCCCCGGTCGCGGCGCGGGACGCGCGCGTGCCGTCCTATCTGCGTGATCATCGCAAACGGTTACGCGAACGCTTTCTGCAGGCTGGCGGTGCGGCCTGCGCCGAGTATGAATTGCTGGAATTGATTCTGTTCCGCGCGATTCCACGGCAGGATGTCAAACCGCTAGGCCGCCAGTTGATCGAGGAATTTGGCGATCTGAACAATGTGATCGCCGCCCCGGTCGAACGGTTGCGCCTTGTCCATGGGGTGGGCGATTCCGTGATCACCGAATTAAAGCTGGTCGCGGCCTGTGCCGAACGCATGGCGCGTGCGCGAATCATGGACCGGCCTGTGCTGTCCGGCTGGCAGGCACTGTTGGATTATTGTCACACGACAATGTCGCACCGAGAGACCGAGCAGTTTCGCGTGCTGTTTCTGGACCGAAAGAACACCCTGATCGCGGATGAGGCGCAAGCCGAAGGTACGGTCGATCATGTACCGGTCTATCCGCGAGAGATCCTGAGGCGCGCGCTTGCGCTGAACGCATCGGCGCTGATTCTGGTGCATAACCACCCGTCGGGCGACCCCACCCCGTCAGAGGCCGATATCTCCATGACACGCATGGTGCAGAGCGCGGGCGAAGTGCTGTCCATTACGCTGCACGACCACATCATCATCGGCAAATCGCGCGAAGTCAGCTTTCGCGGCGCGGGCCTGTTATAGACCCAGGCTCAGTTCGTGCGGCTGGCATCTGCGGGCAATCCGGCCATGCCGGGCAGGGCCTGCGCGGACAGGGGCAGCGCCATGACCAGAGCGCCCGAACCGGCAGGGCAGCCGGGCAGATCGAATATCAGCGCATCCTGAACCGCAGCATCAGCCGGGCGCGACTGCAGGACAGTGGCGTCAACCGTGCCATCGCACAGCGCGTCGGACAGGTTCAGCTCCACCTCGACCCGCGCGTCGGCGGCATGGGTCAGGGGGATCGAATACACCTCGGCGCGTTTGGGGTCCGGGCCCAGCATGTCGCCCAGTGAGATCAGGAATGCCTCATCAATCGCTGTGTCGAAGGGGCGCGAGGCATGCAGATGCCCGTCATCGCCATAGCCCGCACCGCGATGATAGGCATGCAGCGCCAGTGGCGCATCGCCGGTCCATTGCAGCACCACGCGCAGATGGTCGTCGGCATCCGGAACCTCGGTCGCGGCCTTCACGATCTGGTCGCCACTGATGGTGACGCTCACTTCGGCTTCGCGTGTCAGTGCGGGAACAAAGGCGGAGAACTCGCCATCTTTTGTCAGCGTGCCGTTGAATTCCAGTTCACCATGGCTGATCGTGATATGCGCGCCACCATCGCACGGGGCCGACAGGCGCATGTCGATCAGTGCATCGATACCGGATTTGACCTGCAAATCAGGGGTGCAGTCGGACGTGCTGTCCTGCGCGGTCTGTTCTGACAGGTCGGGCAGCAGGCCGACATCCTCGCGAACGCTCAGTTGCAGCCCGGCGCCTGTGTCCAGCGCGGCAAGGGTCGTTTCCGCTGCATCCGGGGCCGCATCACGTGCTTGCGGGAACTCCGGGCTGCTGCCGGATCGGACCAGCCCGGCGCTCAGCACCGGGTCCGAATCTTGCTGCGCGGTTGGTTTCTTGACCTGAGCCTGTTCGCCCGGCAGGCTGGTCAGCAGATATTGCGCCGCCAGGGCAGAAACCGCGATGCCTGCGCAGGCAATGGCCGCGCCGCGAATGATCGTTTTCTTTTCCATGGTCGAGCCCACACCCTTTCACCAATCAGCGGCAAAGGTGCCGGGGGATTCGGGCTACTTTTTGACCGAAATAAGGAGTCTGCCTCTCATTTGACGTATCGCAGGCTCGCCGAGGCGCCTTGGGTAGGCCGCGCAAATGGCCCGAACGCGCGCTCAGATCTCGCGCAGTTCCGACACGAAATCATAGCGATCACCGCGATAGGCCGAGCGGGTCAGCTCGACCATAGTGCCATCCGTCAGATAGCCGCGCCGTTCTATGCGCAGCACGGCGGCCCCGGTCGGCACGCCCAGATGCTGCGCCTCTTCCTCGGTCGCAAGGGATGCGGTGACGCGCTGCAGCCCGGTCACGGGTTTGCGCCCGATGGCATCGAGCGCGGCATACAGGGAACTGGCCACAGCGGCGGGGTCGGGCAGGCAGGCTTCGGGCACGGTCGCATGTTCCAGCGCCAACGGCTCGCCATCCGCAGTACGGATGCGGCGGAACCGCTGAACCCGCGCATTCACTGACAGGCCAAAGGCGATCACCTCATCGGGTGAGGCGATATCGGTGCTTTTTTCCAGCCAGTCCGACCCGGCAGACAGGCCCCGGCGGCGCAGATCCTCGGTGAAGCCCGCCAGCATGGAAGAAGGTTGTTCAATCCGCGGCGCGACATAAGTGCCTGATCCCTGCCTGCGCGACAGCACCCCCTCGCGCATCAGCAGATCAATCGCCTTGCGCACTGTGACGCGCGAGACGGCCATCGTCTCGGCCATGTCGCGCTCGGACGGCAGGGCCGCGCCCACCGTGAATTCGCCGCGCCGGACCTTTTCGCGCAGGATCGCGGCCAGCCGCATATAGATCGGCGTTGCATCGCCCCCGGAGGCCAGCAATTCGTGATGGAGCGTCATTTGTCCGTTCCGGCCATTGCGGCGCGCAACCGGCCACCGGCGGCTGTCAGCGCGGCATCGGCCTTGGCGGGGCTGGCGCCGCGCGCGATCAGGATCGCGGGCTTCACGCGCCAGTCGGCGGCAAGCAACGCGGCCTCGGCCTGCGGCTCGGGCACCTCGGCGATGCGCGCGACCATGGCGCGCGCGCGCCCGCGCAGCTTGGTGTTCTGCGGGCGCAGATCGACCATCAGCCCGTCATGGACATGGCCCAGCCGCACCATGATCTGGGTCGAGATCATGTTCAGCACGACCTTTTGCGCGGTCCCGGCCTTCATCCTGGTCGATCCGGCGACGACCTCGGCGCCAGTCTCGACGACGATGCCGTGGTCGGCTATCGCGAGCAGCTCGGTGCCGGGATTGCAGGAGATGCCAGCCGTCAGCGCCCCTGCCGCACGCGCCGCCTGCAGGGCCGCGATGGTAAAGGGCGTGCGCCCGCTGGCGGCCAGCCCCAGCACCACATCCTGCGCGCCGATCCCGGCGGCAGCTACCTGCGCGCGCGCATCCTCGGCGTCATCCTCTGCCCCTTCGACACCAACGCTTAATGCCTGCGCACCACCTGCAATCAGGTAATGCGTGCGTGCCTCGGGCCAGTTGAAGGTTGGCCCCAGTTCCGTGCCGTCCTGCACGGCAATGCGGATCGAGGTGCCCGCACCCGCATAGACCAGCCGCCCGCCCGCTTGCAGGCGGGGAAGTGCCGCCTCGACCAGATTGGCAAGGCCGGGCAGTGCCGGGCCAATAGCGGCAACGGCCGCGATCTGGCTTTCCCAGATGGCGCGCAGGGCGGTCAGGCTGTCCCAGGTATCCAGCGCGCGGTAGCGGGGGTCGGCATGTTCGGTCATTGTCGTTTCTCGCTTCTCTCAGGCCGCCAGCCGCTGGCCATCGGTGCCGAAATGAAAGGCGCGGGTCAGATCGGGTGTGACAAAGGCGCGTTCATCGACCACGGCGCCATGTTCGCCGAACAGCCGCACAGTGATCAGCCCATGCGGGTCCGCGCGCAGATAGATCAGCGTTTCGCCGCCCAGTTGCTCGACATGGCTGATGCGCCCCTCGATCTGCCCTTCCTCGCGCGACAGGGTCAGATGCTCGGGCCGGATGCCCAGGCTGCGGCCCGGCTGGCCAAGGGTGGGCGCATCCAGAAAGTTCATCTTGGGGGATCCGATAAAGCCTGCGACAAACTCATTTGCGGGGTTGTTATACAGCTCCATGGGCGCGCCGATCTGTTCGATGCGCCCGTCACGCAGCACCACGATCCGGTCGGCAAGGGTCATCGCCTCGACCTGATCATGGGTCACATAGATCATGGTGGCCCCTAGTTCACGGTGCAGGTTGGCAATCTCGATCCGGGTCTGCACGCGTAATGCCGCGTCGAGATTCGAGAGCGGTTCATCAAACAGGAACAGTTTCGGCTTGCGCACGATGGCCCGACCGATGGCGACGCGCTGGCGCTGCCCGCCCGACAGTTCTGCCGGGCGACGGTTCAGATATTTCTCCAGATCCAGCATTTTCGCGGCGCGGTCCACGGCGGCGGCAACCTCGGCGCGCGGGTGGCGCGCCTGTTTCAGCCCCAGCCCCATATTGTCGCGCACATTCAGATGCGGATAAAGCGCGTAGGACTGGAACACCATCGCGATCTCGCGCTTGGAGGGCGGGACAGTGTTCACCACCTCGCCATCAATCAGCACATCGCCCGAGGTGATATCCTCCAGCCCCGCGATCATCCGCAGAAGCGTCGATTTTCCGCAGCCCGAGGGGCCGACGAACACGCAGAACTCGCCATCCTCCACCTGCAGATCGACATCGCGGATCACATCGACCGTGCCGAAGGACTTGCAGACCTTTTCCAGCGTCATGTTGCCCATACTGTCCCCTCGTCAATTCGTCAGGCGCACGGGACGGCCCGTGCGCACGCTTTCATCCGCCGCCAGGCAGACCGCAACCGAGCGCAGGGCGTCACTGACATGGCGCGACAGGTCGATATCCTCGGCAATCGCGCAGGCCATGGCAGCGGCCTGCAGATCGCACAGGCCCTGATGGCCCGGGCTGTCGTCAAAACTGCGCAGATCCTCGCCCGCGCCCGTGGGCGCGACGATCAGGTGATCGGCGGCGGTGTGCCCCTCGACATCTGCCGATCCCAGACCCTGCGGCGCGCGTAGGCTGACCGCCCCGCCGGGTGAGACGACATCCTTCACGAAATGCGCGGTCTCGGACATCATCGGGCCCCAGCCGGCCTCGTACCAGCCGCAAGAGCCATCGGAAAACAGCACCTGAAAATGCCCGTAATTATACATCTCGGGCGCGATGTCATCCGTCAGCCGTAGTCCCATGCCGCGCACCTCATAGGGGGCGGCATCGGTGATCTGGCACATCACATCGACATAATGCACCCCGCAATCAACGATGGGAGAGGTCGATTGCATCAGCGCCTTGTGAACCTCCCATGCCGGGCCGCTGGAGCGTTGGTTCAGGTTCAGGCGAAATACATAGGGGCCGCCCAGCCCGCGCGCGGCCTCTATCATCGCGACCCATGTGGGATGGTGGCGCAGGATATGGCCGACCATCAGCTTGCGGCCGGTGCGGCGCGCGGTGTCTGCCACAGCCTCGCAATCGGCCACAGTTGTCGCCAGCGGCTTTTCGACAAAGACATGCGCGCCCGCTTCCATGGCGCGAATGGCAAGGGCGGCGTGGCTGTCGGAATAGGTGGCGATTGCGACCATATCTGGTTTATACCGGGCAAGCGCTGCGTCGAAATCGCGCGTCACGGGCAGATGGGCCAGCGCGTCGGGCAGGGCCACGTCCGAGCGGTTCACCAGCCCCACCAGATCGAACTCGGGCAGTTTGGCATAGGCGAGCGCATGGCTTTGCCCCATCTGCCCCAGCCCTGAAACAAGAACGCGGATCATTTGACAGCCCCCCGTGTGATGCCCCGGATCAGTTGCCGAGAGAAGATCAGATACAGCACCACCACCGGAAAGATTGCCAGTGTCAGCGCGGCCAGCACGGCATTCCAGTTGGTGACATACTGGCCAAGGAAGATCTGGCTGCCCAGCGTCAGTGTCTTGGTCGCGTCACTGGGCGCCAGGATCAGCGGGAACCACAGGTCGTTCCAGATCGGGATCATGGTGAACACTGCGACTGTGGCCAGCGCCGGGCGCACAAGCGGCAGCGCGATGGTAAAGAAGATGCGGTATTCGCTCAGCCCGTCGATCCGCGCGGCATTCTTCAGGTCATCCGAGACCTGCCGCATGAATTCCGCCAGGATGAACACGGCCAGCGGCAAGCCCTGCGCCGTATAGACCAGCACCAGCGATGTCAGCGTATTGACCAGATTCGCCGCCACCATGATTTCGAGGATTGCGACCGTGCCCAGCCGGATCGGGATCATGATGCCCAGCGCCAGATACAGCCCCATCAGCAGGTTGCCGCGAAAGCGGTATTCGGCCAGCGCAAAGGCCGCCATCGCCCCGAACAGCAGCACCAGAAACAGAGAGGCCAGTGTCACGATCAGTGAATTCTGGAAATACAGCAGGAAATTCCCCTGTTCGAGCACTGTGTGAAAGCCCACCAGATCGAACGTTTCGCGCGTGGGCAGCGCCAGCGGTTCGTTGAAGATGGCCCGGCGCGATTTCATCGAATTGATAACAATCAGAAACACCGGATACAGCGCGAGGATCGTATAGGCGATCAGGATCGCATGGGCCGCCGATGACCGCAGGATATTGGCGCGTGCAGACATGATCTTGCCCCTTTCAGAACTGGTAGCGGCGCATCCGGGTCTGGATGCCGAACAGATACAGCGACACGCCCGCAAGGATGATGAAGAACATCACCGTCGCCACAGTCGCGCCCATATGCGGATCGCCCAGTTGCAGCTGAAAGCCAAAGAAGGTGCGGAACAGCAGGCTGCCCAGAATATCGGTGCTGTAATTTGGCCCTGCCAGCGCACCCTGCACCACATAGATCAGGTCGAACGCGTTGAAATTACCCACGAATGTCAGGATCGACACGATCCCGATAGTGGGCAGGATCAGCGGAAGCTTGATCTTCCAGAACTGGCTGGCGCCAGTGATGCCATCCATTTCGGCGGCTTCCAGTACCTCATCGGGGATGGACAGAAGGGCGGCGTAGATCAGCATCATCGGGATGCCGACGAACTGCCAGACCGAGATCAGCGCCAGCGTGGTCAGGGCCGAGCTTTCCTGCCCCAGCCAGGGGGAAAACCAGTCCCCGATTCCGATGGCATCCATCATGTTCGGGGCCACCCCCCACAAGGGCGACAGGATCAGCCGCCAGACAAAGCCCACGATCACGAAGCTCAGGATCGCGGGGATGAATATGGCCGAACGGTAAAAGGCCGCAAAGCGCAGGCGCGGCGATGACAGGATCGCGGCCAGCGCGATGCCGATGGGGTTCTGCACCAGCATATGGACGATGAAAAACCACAGGTTGTTCCACGTTGCGTTCCAGAACGCGCTGGACCAGCGCGGATCGGTGAACAGCGTCACGAAATTGGCCAGCCCCACGAATTCCCGCGTGTTCCCTTCGCCGCGGGTGAACAGCGACAGGTTCAGCGTGCCGAATAGCGGGATAATCATGATCGCGGTGTAGATCAGCACGGCTGGTGCCAGAAACACGACGATATGCCAGCGGATCGGGCGCCGCGTGGTGCGGGGTCTGAGCATGGGAACCTCCGGTCAGGCACGCGGCGGCCCCGGGGTGGTGTCCGGGGCCGCCGGGATCAGGCGCTTACTGATGCGGCTCGTACCAGGAGGACAGACCGTCCTGCAGATGCGCGCCTGCCTCTTCCGGGGTCCAGGTGCCGCGCATCACATTGGCCGAGGCGGTCCAGCTTTCGTTGGACAGGTTCGGCGTGCCGCGCGACACGATCTGGTGGAAGGGCCGGATCGTGCTTTCGCACTGGTCGCGCCAGCCGATGAATTCCTGCGCCAGCGGGTCCTCCAGCGACACCTCGGCATCCGAGAGCGGGAAGAAGCCGGGGATCGCATTGGCAAACAGGTTCGATGCCTCGCTGCCCGCGACCCAGCTCAGGAAGGCGCGCCCTTCTTCCTGATTGGGCGAGGCCGCGTTCAGCCCGATGCCCATATCCGTGTGGTCCGAGATGAAGCAGCCATCCGTGCCAGCCGGCACGGGCGGGGGAAAGGCGCCCATTTCAAAATCGGCTTGTTCGCGAAAGCCCGCGATTTCCCAGGACCCGGCCGGATAGATCGCCGCGCGCCCCAGCGTGAACAGGTTCTGGCTGTCCGGGTAGCTTTGCGATTCAAAGCCCCGTCCCAGATAGGGCACCCAGCGCGAAAGCTGTTCAAACGGGGCGACCCATTCGTCATCGGTCAGGCGGCTTTCACCGGCGATCAGGGCTGCGCGCCCCTCTTCGCCGCGCCAGTAATTCACACCGATATTGGCAAAGCCCATGGTCGCAGCTTCCCACTGGTCATTGATGCCCATGGCCATCGGGATATAGCCGCCATCTTCCTCGATGGCATCCAGCACGGCGAAGAACTCTTCTTCCGTTTCCGGCGCCTCCAGGCCCAGCTCCTCGAATATTTCGGCGTTATAGATGAAGCCATGGATCACAGAGGCCAGCGGCACGCAGAAGGTCTGCTCGCCATCATCCGTGGACCAGGCCGATTTCGCGACATCAGAGAAGTTCTCCATCCCGTCCAGATCGGTCAGGTCCGAGAGTTGTCCGCGCTCGAACAGTTGCAGCGCCGCGTCAAAGGCGCGGCAGGTGATGATATTGCCCGCTGTGCCCGCATCAAGCTTGGAATTGAGTGCCGAGTTGTATTGCGCCGGTGCCGTGGGCTGGAAATCCAGCTGGATGCCGGGATGGGCGGCCTCGAATGCCGGGATGATCTGGTTGCGCCAGATCGAGATATCGTCATTGCGCCAGCTTTCGATCGTCAGCGTGACGTCCTGAGCCAGCGCCCCGCTTGCGCAGAGCGCAATCGCGGTGGTCAGCGTCAGTGTCTTGCGGGTGGTCATGGCAGTCCTCCTTGTTGCAGCATGGGGCAGCATGTCGGACATGCTGTCCGTTTTTATAAGTGCCTCCCCTGCGCGGTAGTAGAACCAACGTAATACCATTTGTCCAGAATTTTCTTGGGCGAAGCGCTGAAAATCGAAGTCGGTGCGGGGTGCGCTTCCGGTTATCTTCCCGGTGTCAGGTGTTTATGGCGAATGCTTGATGTCATGCGGCGGGGGTTTAAGGGCAGGCGTTCTGAATTCGCTACTGCGCTCCGTTCAGAAACCACTTTTCATCTGGTATTGTTTTGGTATTATTTGCTCCAAGGGGGCGATCATGCAGCTTTTCATCGGACTGGATGGCGGCGGAACCGGGTGCCGCGCGCAGGCAGAGCTGCCCGACGGGCAGCGGACCGCGCCTGTGTCCGGTGGTGCGGCCAATGTCCATAGCGACCCGGATCGCGCGCAGGCAGAGATTGCGGATGTTCTGGCGCGTGTCATGGCGCAGGCGCGGGCATTGCTGCCTGATGGGGGTGATATCACGCCGGTTGTCGTGCTGGGGCTTGCCGGGGCCAGCGAATCAGGGGCGGCTGTGCGGCTGCGCGCGGGCCTGCCCTATGCCGATCTGACCGTCTGCGGCGATATCGAGATTTCGCTGGCGGGCGCGTTCGAGGATGGTGACGGGATCGTGATGGCTGTCGGTACCGGGTCGGTGCTGGCCCGTCAGCGGGGCGGGCAGATGCAGCGGCTGGGCGGATACGGGTTCATGCTGGGGGATGAGGGCAGCGGCGCATGGCTGGGCCGCGAAGCGCTGCGCGCCGCCTTGCAGGCCCGCGACGGCCTGTCACCTGACGGCCCGCTGACCCGTGCGATCTGGGACCGGTTCGGCGATCTGCCCGCGATGATCGGCTTTGCTGCACAGGCGCGCCCGTCAGATTATGCCGCGCTCGCGCCCCTTGTGCTGGAGCAGGGTCGCGGTCATTGCCCGGTTGCGGAGCATATTCTGGACCGGGGCTGCGCCTATCTGCTGCATGCGATCACGCATTTGCAGGCCGGTGCGCCCGCGATGCCGGTTGCCGCCCTTGGCGGGCTTGGCCCGGCGCTTCTGGACCGGATTACAGGGCAGGGGGGGGCTGCATTGCGCCCCGTGCCGCCCAAGGGAACGGCGCTGGATGGCGCCTTGTGGCTTGCGCGGGGTCGCGCCCGCATGACAAAGGAACTCGCATGACCCAGACATTCATGGCCCGTGAAATCGCCGAGATTCCGGCCAGCATCCGCGCCTGTATCGGTGACAATCGCGACCGGTTGGCGGCGCTGGGCCGCGACCTTCGCGCGCTGGACCCGCAGCTATTCGTCACGGTGGCGCGCGGGTCGTCGGATCATGCGGCGGGGTATTTCAAATACGCCTGCGAAATCATGACCGGTATCCCCGTCGCCTCTGTCGGGCCGTCGGTTGCGTCGGTCTATGACGCGAAGCTGCGGCTGCCGCGCAGCGTGGCGCTGGCCATTTCGCAATCCGGGCAAAGCCCCGATATCGTGGCCATGACCCGCGCCGCGCGCGGCGCGGGTGCGGTGGCAGTGGCGCTGACCAACAACCCAGACAGCGCGCTGGCGCAGGAAAGCACGCATTGCCTGCCGCTGTTCTGCGGGCCGGAACACAGCGTGGCGGCGACCAAGAGTTTCGTGACCTCGGTCGTGGGCGGACTGGCGCTGCTGGCCGCATGGACCGAGGATCAGGCGCTGGCACGGGCGCTGGCCGCGCTGCCAGAGGCAAGCGAACAGGCGCTTGCCTGCGACTGGTCGGCATTGTCGGACCGGCTGGTGCGCGCGCCTGCGCTGTATGTGCTGGGGCGCGGCGCGGGCTATGCGATCGCCAGCGAGATCGCGCTGAAATTCAAGGAAACCTCGGCCATCCATGCCGAAGCCTATTCCGCCGCCGAAGTGCTGCACGGCCCGGCA
>PWWF01000134.1 GCA_003561595.1 Paracoccaceae bacterium
GCAGGGGCTTTCAATCGCGCCTTTGGTCCGGGCCTGATAGGTCATAGGGGTCTGCTCTCTCAACCTCGGGCATAGAATACCCATCTGCATGCGCCGGGCCAGCCCGATTCCGGCATTTTGCGGCGTTCTGGCGCCAGATCAGGCGCCTTGCCGCCGGATCACGGCCAGCCGGTCCAGCGCGCCCTGCAGGATCACGCCTGCCGCGACATGGTCGATCACCTCGGCCCGGCGGCGGCGTGAGGTATCGGCGGCCAGAAGCGCACGCTCGGCTGCGACGGTGGACAGCCGCTCATCCCAGAACCCGATGGGCAGATCCGTCAGTTGCGTCAGGTTGCGGGCGAAGGCGCGGGTGGACTGACAGCGCGGCCCCTCGCTGCCATCCATGTTGCGCGGCAGGCCCAGCACCAGCCCGCCGATCTCGCGTTCACGCAGGATGGCCAGCAGGGCTTCCGCATCCACCCCGAATTTGCGCCTGCGAATCGTCTGCAAGGGCGAGGCGACAGACAGCATCCGGTCCGATACTGCCACGCCGATGGTCTTTTCACCCAGATCCAGCCCCGCCAGCGCGCGGCCCGATACAAGGGCGGTTGCAAAATCATCGAACGGGTCGATCACTGCCATCAGGGGCCCATCACCTGCCCGGTCTGCAACCCGGCCTCCTCGGCCACGGAATTGATCATGGCCAGCGCCTCGGCCTCGGCGGCAAAGACCTGCCGCGCCTCTTCCAGAATGGCCAGCGCCTCATCCTCGCGCTCCAGCACACCCAGCGCGCGAATCAGTTGCGCCCAGTCCTCGGGCGGGCCGCCATCATTGCCCAGCCGCGCGGACAGGCTGGCCACCATGCCCTCGATCATCTCGGCCTGCGCCTGCGGGTCCATGTCCTCGACTGCCTCCAGATCGGCCGCGCTTGGCCCGGCCCCGGCCGGTGCGGGCGCAGGCGGCAACTGGAAGCGCGGCTCGCCCGAGATCTGCGCAAGATCCGGCAGCGCGGCGCGAATCTCGTCCAGCCAGGGCGCATCTGCGGTCGAAACCTCATGCAACCGGCGCCAGACACGGAAGGTCATGTCCGGCCGCCCGGTCTGGGCATACATCCGCCCGGTGAAATACAGCGCCACCCCATCGGTCGGATCGCGCCGCAGGATATGTTCGATCACGCCCTCGGCCTCTGGCGTGACAAAGCCGCCTGCCGCGATCACCTTCATATCGAGCAGCAGCGCATGTTCGGACAGCTCTGCCTCTTCCCCCAGCAGCGAAATCACCCGTTTCTGCGCGTCGATGGCAGCACGGTAATTGCCCAACCGCATCTCGTTCTGCGCCAGCAGGCGAAAGCCGGTCACATCCTCCGGGCGCGTCAGCAACGCCTCGCGCAACTGCGCGACCATCGGCTCCAGCTCATCACGGCCTTCGAACTCGGGCGGGGTGGGGTTGGCGGCGGCGAAACGCTCTTCCATCTCGGCCTGACCGGGGCGCGTGCGGCGCGTCTCATCCGCGCGGGCGTGCCGCTCCAGGAGCGGCATGTCGCTATAGCCCGGCGCACCAAGGGTCATGTAAAGCGCCCCGCTGCCCAGCAGCACCGCCGCAACACTGCCCAGCGCGACCCAGCGCATCGGCCCCGGCGCAGGCCCGCCGATCGCGCGCGCGCCTTCGCCCTTGTCCAGATCGAGGATGCGGCGCTGGATCTCCAGACGCAGGCGCTGGGCCTCACCCTCGCCAATCGTGCCGCGCGCCAGATCGCGCTCGACCTCGGTCAGCTGGTCGCGATAGACCTTCATCGCACGGTCGGTTCCGTCGGCGGCCTCCAGCGAACTGGCCCGCAGGACCGCACGCCCCAACACCAGCGCCACACCCAGCGCAATGACCGCAAACCCCAATATGGCCGTAAGATTATCCATGATCGCCCTCTGTCACTCTCGCCCTGTCTACCGAACTCGCGCGCCCTGAAAAAGGCGAAAACCCCACAGACCCGTCACAATGCGGCCAGCCGCGACTGCGGGTCGCAGCAGACAGCGATTTCGGTTTTCGCCCCGATTGTGACGCTTCTGGAAAATCGCGTCACATCGCACTAGGCCAGAGATTACGGCATCGCCCTCACAGGAGCACCCGCCCGCATGAAACGCTATTCCGCCTTTGCCATCGCCCGCGAAGCCTTTCGCCAGCACAGCGGCTGGGCGCGCGCCTGGGCCAGCCCAGAGCCGCGCAATCATTATGACATCGTGATCGTGGGCGCTGGCGGGCATGGTCTGGCCACGGCCTACTATCTGGGCAAGCGCTTCGGGCTGACCAATATCGCGGTGATCGAGAAAGGCTGGCTGGGCGGCGGCAATACCGGGCGCAACACCACGATCATCCGGTCGAACTATCTGCAGGACCCGTCCGCCGCGCTATATGAGAAATCGCGCGCCCTCTATGAGACGCTGAGCCAGGACCTGAATTACAACATCATGTTCTCGCCCCGCGGGGTGATGATGCTGGCCCAGACCGAAGCCGAGAAACGCGGCTATCTGCGCACTGAACGCGCCAATGCGCTGCAGGGTGTGGACACGCGCTTCATCCAGCCGTCCGAGGTCCAGCGCCTTGTGCCCATCATCAATATCCACGGCCCGCGCTACCCGGTGCTGGGCGCACTGTGGCAGGAGCGCGCGGGCACGGCGCGCCATGATGCCGTCGCATGGGGCCTAGCGCGGGCCTGTTCCGCCATGGGGATGCATGTGATCGAGCAATGCGCCGTGACAGGCGTGGAATCCGCAAATGGCGCGGTCAGCGCGGTCAACACCACCAGGGGGCGCATCACCTGCGGCAAGCTAGGCATCGTGGTCGCCGGCCATTCGGGCGCGCTGGCCGATATGGCAGGCTTCCGCCTGCCCATCGAATCGGTGGCCCTGCAGGCACTGGTGTCAGAGCCGATCAAACCCTGCATGGATGTGGTCGTCATGGCCAACACAGTGCACGGGTATCTGTCGCAATCCGACAAGGGCGAAATGGTCATCGGCGGCGGTGCCGACGGGTTCAACAACTACACGCAGCGCGGATCGTGGCACCATGTCGAGGAAACCGTCCGCGCGCTGGTCGAAACCTTTCCCATGCTCTCGCGGCTCAAGATGCTGCGGCAATGGGGCGGGATCGTGGACATGACGGGCGACCGCTCGCCCATCCTGTCGAAAACCCCGCTTGAGAATTGCTTCATCAATTGCGGCTGGGGCACTGGCGGGTTCAAGGCTACACCGGGGTCAGGCTGGGCCATGGCGGAGCTGATGGCCAAGGGCCACAGCCCGCTGACCGACGCGTTCAGCCTGAACCGCTTCCGCGAGGGCCGCTTCATCGACGAGTCGGTGGCGGCAGGGGTGGCG
This sequence comes from Paracoccaceae bacterium, assembly GCA_003561595.1. Taxonomy (GTDB): domain Bacteria; phylum Pseudomonadota; class Alphaproteobacteria; order Rhodobacterales; family Rhodobacteraceae; genus Roseinatronobacter. The sequence goes on from PWWF01000134.1 coordinate 3,348, forward strand.
CATTGACATTTCCCCGGAACCATACCCCGCCCCTCTTCGTTGCACCCGCGCTGACGCGAGCAACAGAGGAAAGCTCATGCCAGACAACCAAGACGATCAATCCCGGCCGCAAAAACCACGCGGGCGCCACCCGGCAGAAGAAGACGCCCGCGCGCGGGGCCGTACGGCCATGCTGGTCAGTGCCGTCCTTCTCGCCATCGGTGTCGGTGTCTATGTCTTCTTCATCGATGGCCGCACCGGGCAGGCGCCGCCCCCTGCCCCAACAGCCGCGCAGGACGCCGTGCCTGATGTCGGTGACGCAGGCATGGACGGGATGGAGGCCGAGGCCACCGAAGAGCTGCTCGCCGATGATCCCGATGATCGCATCGACAATGACACGGATATGCCCCCACCCGGAGAGCCCGGCTCACCCGACACGCCGCAATTCGGCGATTGACGGACCGGATGCCGGGACATCAAGGAAACGCGCCGTCCACCCCGGCTCGACAGTCGCAGATCGGCAACGCCTTGCTGCCAAACAGCATGATTTTCCCGCAACAGGGCTGACATTTGCGGATTTGCACATAAATCCGCTGGAAACGTCAGAGGAGAGATCATGCAATTCCTGTCACGCAGCATCGCCCGCATCCAGTCCCGCCCCGAGCGCGCTCTGGGCTTCCTGTTCGGCCTTGCCGTGCCGCTCATCATCGCGGGCCTCTACTGGGCACAGACATCAGGCGGGCTCGCAGGCCCGCTGGTCGACCCGCGCCCCCACGCCTTCACGGTCATCGCCGACTGACACGCGACGCCCCCACAGCCTGCACCTGACCGCGTCGGCCCCGCTGGCACGGCTGATTTGCGGCGACCTCAGCCAGCCGCAGGACGGTGTCTCACCAAAGGCGCCCTCAACTTTCCCCTTTCATCTTTGTCAAAATATCCCGGGGGTGCGGGGGCAGCGCCCCCGCGCGCTCGGTCAGGAGTAACCCATGCTCGCGCTCACCTGCCCCTGCTGCGGCGTCACTGCCGAGGAAACCGAATTCGCCCCCGGCGGCGAGGCGCATCTCACCCGCTCCGGCCCCGGCTCCTCCGACAGCGCCTATGAGGCGTATATGTTCCAACGCAAGAACCCGCGCGGCGTGCATTTCGAACGCTGGCGCCATGCCTATGGCTGCGGCAAATGGTTCATCGCCGCGCGCGACACCATGACACTCGAGGTCTTCGGCACCTACCCGGCCCAGACCACCGAACCCCCTGCCGAAATTGTCAGGACAATCCGCGCCCATCGCCCCGACTGGACCCCAGCGCAGGAAGGTGCCGCATGAGCCATCGCCTCAATTCCGGCGGTCGTCTGATCGACCGCAACCGCCCCGTCGCGTTCAGCTTCAATGGGCGCCAGATGACCGGCTTTGCCGGCGACACGCTGGCTGCCGCGCTCCTTGCCGCGGGCCAGACACTTCTGGGCCGGTCCTTCAAGTATCACCGCCCGCGCGGCGTGGTCGCCTCGGGCGCGGAGGAGCCCAATGCGCTTCTGGGTCTGGGACAGGGCAACCGGTTCGAGCCCAATCAGCGCGCCACCACGACCGAGTTGTTCGAGGGGCTTGCCGCCACCAGCCAGAACCACTGGCCCCGGCTGGAATTCGATCTGCTGGCGCTCAACAATCTGGTGCCGCAATTCCTGACAGCGGGGTTCTATTACAAGACCTTTCTCTGGCCGCGCGCCTTCTGGAAACATGTCTATGAACCCGTCATCCGCCGCTCTGCCGGTCTGGGCGAGGCGCCAGGCCCCAGGACCCGCGACCCGGACAGCTACGAACAGATCTACGCCTTTGCCGATGTGCTGGTCATTGGCGGCGGCATCGCCGGGTTGCAGGCCGCGCTGGCCGCCGCCGAGAGCGGCGCGCGCGTCGCGCTGTGGGAACAATCGGCGCATTGGGGCGGGCGCGCGCCCGTCGACGGGGTCGAGATTGACGGCAAACCGGCCGAGGACTGGATCACCGCCACGCTGGACCGCCTGAACGCGATGGAGAATGTGCAATTGCGCCTGCGCACCATGGGTGCGGGTGTGCATGATCACGGCTATGTGCTGGGCTATGAGTGTGTGAGCGATCACGCCCCCGGGGGGGACGCCCCCCGCCACCGTCTGTGGCGGATGCGCGCGGGCCGCATCATCACCGCCACCGGCGCGATCGAGCGGCCCCTGTCTTTCGCTGGCAATGATGTGCCCGGCGTGATGCTGGCCTCTGCCATGCGCGACTATCTGGTCAATTTCGCGGTCGCGCCGGGGCAAGAGGTCGTGATCGTCACCAATAATGATGACGCCTATCGCACTGCCCTTGCCCTGCGCCGCGCCGGGATCGGTGTGCCTGCCGTTGTCGATGCCCGCGCGGACCCGTCCGGTCCCCTGCCGCAAGCGGCGCGTGCCGCCGGGATTCGCATCATGGCGGGCAGTGGCATCCGCAAGCTCAAGGGTGGCCGCCATGTGAAAGGGGTCGAGGTCTGCGCCATCGACAGTCGCGGTGTCGCCCATACCGCGCAGCTTGATTGCGATGCGGTGGCGATGTCGGGCGGCTGGTCCCCGGTCGTGCATCTGTGGTCGCATTGCGGCGGCAAGCTGATCTGGGACGAGGGCGGCCATTTCTTCCGCCCCGACCCCGCGCGCCCGCCGCTGGGCCAGGATGGTTCCGGGTTCGTGCTGGCCTGCGGGTCGGCCAATGGCGCACTCGGCGCCGTGCTGTCCGAGGCGCGCGAGACCGGCCTTGCTGCCGCGCAGGCCATGGGCGCAGAGGGCGCGGCCAGCGATGCAGGCCGTGACATCCCCCCCGAGATGGCCGCGATGGAGCCTGTCTGGATCATGCCGCGCGCCGCCGAATATGATCTGCGTGCCAAGATGTGGCTGGATTTTCAGAATGATGTCAAAGTCTCGGACATCCAGCTTGCCGCGCGCGAGGGGTTTCATTCCGTCGAACATGCCAAGCGCTACACCACGCTCGGCATGGCCACGGATCAGGGCAAGCTCAGCAATATCAACGGCCTGGCCGTGCTTTCTGATGCGCTGGGCCAGCCCATCCCGGCCACCGGCACCACGACCTTCCGCCCGCCCTATAGCCCCATCTCGCTCGGTGCCATCGCGGGAGAGGCGCGCGGCCCCCTGTTCCAGCCCCTGCGCCGCACCCCGATGCAGGAGTGGCATGATGCACATGGCGCCGATTGGGAACCCGTGGGCCAGTGGCGCCGCCCCTTCGCCTATCTGCGCAAGGGCGAGGGGCGCACAGCCGCCGTCAACCGCGAGGTGCGCAATGTCCGCGCGGGTGTGGGGATGCTCGATGCCTCGACGCTGGGCAAGATCCTCGTGTCCGGCCCCGATGCCGCGCGCTTCATGGACATGCTCTATACCGGCATGATGAGCAGCCTGAAACCGGGCCGCTGCCGCTACGGGCTGATGTGCAATGAAAACGGCTTTCTGATGGATGACGGCGTCGTGGCGCGGCTGGATGAGACCAGCTTTCTGGTCCACACCACCTCGGGCGGAGCCGACCATATCCATGGCTGGATGGAAGATTGGCTGCAATGCGAATGGTGGGACTGGCAGGTGCATACGGTCAACCTGACCGAGCAATTCGCGCAGGTGGCCGTTGCAGGCCCCAAGGCGCGGGACGTGCTGGACCGGCTGGGCGGCATGGATCTGTCGCGCGACGCGATGCCCTTCATGTCCTTTGCCGAGGGCAGGCTTGGCGGGTTTGACGCGCGCGTCTTCCGCATCAGCTTCTCGGGCGAGCTGGGCTTCGAAATTGCCGTGCCCGCCAGCCAGGGCCGCGCGCTCTGGGACCGGCTGATGGCCGAAGGCGCGGATCTGGATGTCATGCCCTACGGGACCGAGGCGCTGCACATCCTGCGCGCCGAAAAGGGGTTCATCATGATCGGCGATGAAACCGATGGCACAGTGATCCCGCAGGATCTGGGGC
>PWWF01000096.1 GCA_003561595.1 Paracoccaceae bacterium
GGGCTTTCGACCCCCATCAGGTTGCGCGATCCGGGCTGGCCCGCAGCCTCGGACCCCCAATAAAGCCGCTGCTCGGTGCCCGGTGACAGCGAGAGGCCGCGCAGCATGTAGGTCATGTCGAAATCAAAGGCATTGGTGCGTTCGGTATATTGCGCCGAATCGATCTGGCTGATCGAGACATCCATGCCCAGCCGTGTCAGCGCGTCGGTATAGATATCGGCGATGGAGCTGACCTCGGCCGCGCCCTGACGCAGCAGGATGGTGAAGCGGAAGGCATCGCCATCCGCATTGCGCAACCGGCCCGAGGCGTCGGGTTCCCACCCGGCCTCTGCCAGCAGGTTGGACGCCGCGCGCATATTGGCACGATTGGCGGTGGAGCCGTCCGAGACGGGCAGGGTATAGCCCTCCATCGCGCCGGGCAGCAGCTCATCGGCGAAGGGTTCCAGAAACTTGGCCACGCGGCCTGTGGCCTCTCCTGGCTCCATCCCCAGAATGGAGTTCGAGAAATAAGAGGAGATGCGCGGGTCCTCGCTGTCATTGATGACCTGGCTGATATATTCGAAATTGAAGGCCTGGATCATCGCCTCGCGCACACGCCAGTCGGAAAACAGCGGGTTGCGCGTGTTCATCACAAAGCCCGCAATGCCCGAGGGGCGCTCATGCGGGATTTCGGATTTCACGATCTCGCCCGACTGCACGGCGGGGAAATTGTAGCGCGTGTTCCAGGCATTGGCATTGGTCTCGCGCATGGTGTTCAGAAGGCCGGAGGTGAAGGCCTCGAACATGGCGGTGCCATCGCCGAAGAATTCCATGCGAATCTCGTCCAGATTGGCCTGCCCGCGCATGAAGGGCAGGTCATTGCCCCAGTAATCGGGGTTGCGCTTGAGATAGACATAGCGCCCGGCCTCGAACCGGTCGATGACGTAAGGACCTGTGGCGATGGGCACGACAGAGGTGCCCGATTCGGAAAATTCCCGCCCTTCCCACTGCGCTTTCTGCAGGATCGGGCGCATCCCCATGATCAGCGGCAATTCGCGGTCGGGTTCAGTGAATGTGAAGCGGACCGAACGCGGGCCCGTGGCCTCGGCGCTCTCGATCCGCGACCACGAGCCGTGGAAGCGTGGGTGCCCCTCGGTGCCCAGAATCTCGTAGGACCAGAGCACATCCTCGACCGTGACCGGGCTGCCATCGGAGAAGCGCGCTTCTTCGCGCAGGGTGAATTCGACATAGGAGCGTTCGTCATCTGTCTGCACTGATTCGGCCAGCACACCGTATAGGGTGAAGGGCTCATCATAGCTGCGGCCCATCAGGCTCTCGTAAGCGAGATATTGCAACTGCCAGGGGGTGCGTCCGCGCAGGATATGCGGGTTGAGCGAATCGAAGCTGCCGACCTCACCCTGCACGATGCGCCCGCCTTGCGGGGCATCGGGGTTGACATGGGGCAGATGCTCAAAATCTGGTGGAAGCGCAGGCTCGCCATACATAGCTATGCCATGCGCGGGCTCTGCCTGCAGGGCCACGGGCAAGAAAGCTGCAGGCATGCTGAGCATGATCGCGGCGAAAGGACGGCGGGAAAGGGATGACATCAGTGCAACTCCGGGGTGTTCTGAGGGCGGGTTGCGAATGACGCTACAGTGCGTTGCCAGAGTTTTCAAACTTTTAGCTTGGAAGGCTCAGGCAGAATGGTTATAACTGAGTCACTGCTCGATAGGTTTCTTGCCTGTATGAAACCTGCCTCAATAACTGACGCCCGCCTTGTGCGGGCGTTTTTTTTATGCGCCGGCGCCGGGTACGGGGGGCTGCGTGGCGCTGGTCATTGACGCTGCACTTGCTATGCTGCGGGGCAGAGACAGCATGCGAGGGGAGCAATCAGGATGCAACTGGCAGGAAAACGCGCCATCGTGACCGGGTCGAATTCGGGTATCGGGCTGGGGGTTGCGCGCGAATTGGCGCGGGCGGGCGCCGAGGTCGTGATCAATTCCTTCACCGATGCGGAGGAGGATCACGCGCTCGCGCGGGATCTGGCGTCCGAGACCGGGGCAAAGGTCCGCTATATTCAGGCCGACATGTCCGATGCGGCGGCCTGCCGCGCGCTGGTCGAACAGGCCGGGGGATGCGATATTCTGGTCAATAATGCCGGTATCCAGCATGTGGCACGGATCGAGGAGTTTCCGGGTGAGAAATGGGATGCGATCATCGCGATCAACATGTCCTCGGCCTTTCATACGACTGCCGCCGCGTTGCCGGGGATGTATGCGGCGGGCTGGGGGCGGGTGATCAATATCGCCTCCGCCCATGGGCTGACGGCAAGCCCGTATAAGTCGGCCTATGTCGCGGCCAAGCATGGCGTGGTCGGGCTGACCAAGACCACCGCGCTCGAGGCTGCGGGCAAGGGGATCACCTGCAATGCGATCTGTCCGGGCTATGTGTTGACCCCGATTGTGGAAAAGCAGATCCCCGATCAGATGAAAACCCACAACATGGACCGCGAGACCGTGATCAAGGAAGTGATGCTGTCGCGCCAGCCCTCGGGCGAGTTTGCGACAGTCGAGCAGATGGGTGGCACGGCGGTGTTCCTGTGCTCGGACGCGGCGGCGCAGATCACCGGCACGACGATTTCGGTGGATGGGGGATGGACGGCCCTGTGAGCGTTGCGCGTGGGTGCGGCGTGGTATGTGAGTATTTTTGGCAAGATGAAGCATAGGCCGGGGCTGGGACAGATGTTGCGGTATGACAGGCGCGGGCCGTTTCGTATGGGAATCGGGTGCGCGGTGTCGGCAGATGTGGAGCTGACTGGTGCGCTGGCACGTAGTGAGTGCCCAAGTGAGTAGCTGTCGCGTCGCGGATGCGGGCTGACCTTGTCGCGCCCTGCGCAGGCGGTGTTGCAACCGTAGCAGTGCGACTGCGCGGCTGACGAAAAGTTCGGGCCATGACTGGGCAGGAAACACTGGGCAGGAAACGGGATCGAGATGACTGAGACAAAACGCATCAATCTGGCGCTGCAGGGCGGTGGCGCGCATGGGGCCTTTACCTGGGGGGTGCTGGACCGCCTGTTACAGGAGCGCGACATCGAGATCGCGGCGATTTCCGGCACATCCGCCGGGGCGCTGAACGGGGCGGCGCTGAAGGCGGGCTGGGCCGAGGCCGGGCGCGAGGGGGCGCGGGTGCTGCTGGACCGGGTCTGGCATCAGGTAGGCGCGGTCCATGACCTGCGCCTGACTGGCTGGATCGCGCAGGCATTGCCGCCTGTGGGGGTGATCAATAGCTGGATGGAGCAGATGATGCCCGTCTCGCCCGCCGATATGGCCGCGCTTGTGACCAGCCCTTATGATTACGGCCCGCTGTATCGCAACCCGCTGGAGCCGGTGGTGCGGTCGCTGAATTTCAGCCGTGTCTGCGCGCATGACGGCCCGGAACTGCATATCGCCGCCACCAATGTGCGCAGCGGCAAGATCCGGGTCTTTTCGGGCGATGAGCTGTCCAGCGAGGTGATCCTTGCCTCGGCCTGTTTGCCGACGCTGTTTCAGGCAGTCGAGATCAAGGACCCGCGCACCGGCGAGGTCGAGGCGTTCTGGGATGGCGGCTATACGGGCAACCCGGCGCTGTTTCCCTTGTTTCACGCCAATCTGCCTGATGACATCATGGTGGTGAATATCAACCCCATGCGCCGTGATGATATGCCCACCCGCGCGCAGGATATCCAGAACCGGATCAATGAGATCAGCTTCAATTCATCGCTCTTGCGTGAATTGCGCGCGATCCATTTCGTCAAGGAACTGATCGCCGAGGGCCGGATGGAACGCGGCACCATGAAGGACGTGCTGATCCATATGGTGGCCGATGACGACCTGATGAACACGCTCTCGGTGACCAGCAAGCTGACGCCCACGCCTTATCTGCTGCACACGCTGAAGGAAGCCGGGCGCAAATCCTGCGAGGGATTCCTCGCGCGCCACAAGGGTGATCTGGGCGTGCATGCATCCGTCAATCTGCAGGAGATGTTTGGTTGATCGCTGCCGCCACCTGCGCGCGCGTGCGGCGCGGTTCGGGATAGACCAGCCCCGCCGAGATCACCAGCTTGGCGGCATCCTCGATATTCATGTCCAGCTCGATCACATCGGCGCGCGGCACAAACAGCAGAAACCCCGAGGTCGGGTTGGGCGTGGTCGGCACGAAAATCGAGATCGTCTCGCCGGGGGCGCCCAGATTCGCGCCGATCTCGCCCCGTGTCGTAGTCGAGATGAAGGCCATCGCCCAGAGCCCCTCGCGCGGGTATTGCACCAGACAGGCGCGGTCGAAAGTGGGGGCCTGACGCGCGAGGATCGTGTCGGCGATCTGTTTCACGGCATTGTAGATCGAGCGGATGACGGGCATCGTCTCGACAATCCGTTCGCCCCAGTTCACCAGCGTGCGCCCGATGAACCCTTTGGTGAAGTAGCCCATCACCAGTGTGAACACGAAAAACAGCACCACACCGATGCCGGGAATATCCCAGCCCAGCGCCGCTTCCGGGTGGAACCGGCGCGGGATCAGCGGCAGCACCAGCCCGTCGATCCAGGTGATGACATTCCAGACCAGCCAGATCGTCAGCACCCCCGGCGCGATGACCGCAAGCCCCGCGAGGAAATTGCCACGCAGCGAGGCGATCAGCCCGCGTTTTCCCTGCTCAGCGCTCATCTGACCCTCTGTGTTTCGGTGTTGCCGCAAGATGGGGCAGCGCGGGGCGGATTACAAGCGGGCCGCATCTGTCAGCGCGCCCGCGATCTGTGCGGCCAGCCGCGCATTGCTGCGCACCAGCGCGATATTGGCGGCAAGCGAGCGTCCTTCTGTCAGATCAAAGATGCGCGACAGCAGAAAGGGGGTGACGGCCTTGGCCGCGACGCCCTGTGCCTGCGCCTCGGTCAGGGCCTGCGCGATCAGGGGCTCCAGCGTGGCGGCGGGGATCTCGGCCTGAGGCGGGATGGGGTTGGCGACAAGCTGGCCGCCGGGCAGGCGCAGGCGCGCGCGCATCCGGTGGGCCTGCGCAATCGCCTGCGGGCTGTCCAGCCGCAGCGGCGCGGCCAGCCCGGCATCGCGCGACCAGAAGGCGGGCAGGGCGTCTTGCCCATAGGCGATGACCGGCACGCCCAGCGTTTCCAGCACCTCGAATGTCTTGGGCAGATCGAGGATTGCCTTGGCCCCGGCGGCCACGACCGTCACAGGCGTCTGCGCCAGTTCCTGCAGATCGGCCGAGATGTCGAAACTGATCTCCGCGCCGCGATGCACGCCGCCGATGCCCCCTGTGGCAAAGACCTCGATCCCGGCCAGATGGGCGCAGATCATGGTGGCTGCGACAGTGGTCGCGCCCGCATGCCCGCCCGCCAGCGCCACGGCAAGATCGGCACGGCTGAGTTTCAGCGCATCGGGGGTGCGGGCCAGTCGGGTAAGCTGATCCTCACTCAGCCCGATATGGATGGTGCCATCCATCACGGCGATGGTCGCAGGCACGGCGCCTGCGTCGCGGATATCGCCCTCGACCGTCTGGGCCATGTCCAGATTGCGGGGCCAGGGCATGCCATGGGTGATGATGGTGGATTCCAGCGCGACAATGGGGCGACCGGCGTCGCGTGCGGCCTGCACGTCGGCAGAGAACTGGAGGGGGGGCATGGCGGTTATCCTTGTTGGCTCAGGTTGTGGCGACATGGTCGGCGGCGATCTGCAGGGCATGTTCCAGCGCTTGCGCCCGCGATTGGCCCGCATGTTCGGCGGCCATATGCGCGGCCATGAAGGTATCGCCCGCGCCGGTCACGCGGCGGGGCTGCACGGCGGGCGGGGCGCGGGTGATCAGATCATGGGCATCGGCATCGGTCGCGGGCGCGGCGCCGCCGGTCACCAGCACCCGCGCCGCCCCGCGCGCCAGCACGGCGCGGGCGGCATCGGGCGTGGTGGTAAAGGGCTGATCGCACAGCAACCCGGCCTCTTCGAGATTGACGTAGAAGGCAGTGCCCGGCCGGGTCAGGAACGGGCGCAGGCGCCGCGCCTTGCCGTTGGAGGACGGGACCACCCGCAGATCGGCTTGGGCCAGCACCGGGTCTGTGGAAAGCTCATGCAACTGCGACCCGGTCAACCCGCCATCAAGCGCGATCATGCCAGTGAAGGGGGCTGCTTCCGTGCCCAGACGCCCATCGCGCAGCGGATCGGTCAGGCGCAGGCCCGCCGCCTCCATCGACTGCGAATCGGCAATGGCGGCGATCAGGCCGTTTGCATCCTCGATCGCCATATAGGCATCGGTGGGCAATTCATCCGCGCGGTGCAGATACGCCGTCGCGACCCCGCGCGCGTCCAGTTCCGCCACCAGTGCCGCGCCCATCATGTCGCGCCCTATGGCCGCCAGCAGCGCCGGGCGCTGGCCCTGCCGCGCCAGCGCCATGGCGATATTCAGCGCCACGCCGCCGGGCTGGCGTGTCATCCGCCCCGCGACATCGGCACCCAGCCGCATGGGCGCCGGGCTGCGCCCGATCACATCCCAGAGCGCGGCCCCGATACACAGGATTGGCGGCAAATCTGTCATCGCCATGTGGTGGCGCAACGGCGCGGAATTGGCAAGCGCTGGCCTGCACTGCTAGAGAGCGCCATGATCGCGGATATGTCCGAACATCTGCTGGCCCATTACGTCACCGGACGCTGGCGCGCGCCGCTCGCGACTGGCGCTGTGGCTGTGTGTGCCGCGGACGGGCAGGTTCTGGGGCATGTGATCGCGGCGGGCGCGGCGGATATGGCCCGCGCGCAGGCGGGGCTGGCGCGTTGCGATGTAGCCGGGCTGCGCCGCGTGGCCGAAGCGCTGGACGCGGGCGCAGAGGCATTGGCGCAGGCCTGGGCCGTTCAGGCCGGGACTGCGCTGGATCTGGATGCGCTTGTGTCGGCAATAGTGCGCAGCAGCCGGGAATCAGGCGGGCTGCTTCGTGGCCCCCACGCAGCGCCGGATCTGGGCGCGGCGCTGGGCTCAGGGCTGCGTGGCGGGCTGATCTGGTGCCCGCCCCCCGGACAGGCGCTGTTCGCGACTGTCCTTGCGCAGCAGATCGTGCAGGCAGATATCGCGCCGGGGGCGTTCAATCTGCTGCACACGCGCGATCAGATGTGAAACCGCGGGCCAAGGACGCGCTGCACCACATCGGCGCGGGTCATGCCACGGCGGGCCAGTTCCTGATCCGAGA
>PWWF01000110.1 GCA_003561595.1 Paracoccaceae bacterium
ATGCGGCCATGGCCTCGGGCGGGCACCCCAAGGACTGGACCTATGCCAATATCGCGGACATGCGCGACCAGATGAAGCCCCTGGGCCTGTCGATTGACTGGAGCCGCGAATTCGCCACCTGCGACCCGGAATATTATGGTCAGCAACAGGCGATGTTTCTGGATATGCTGGAAGCGGGGCTGGTTTATCGCAAGAACGCGGTGGTCAACTGGGACCCGGTGGACATGACGGTGCTGGCCAATGAGCAGGTCATCGATGGCAAGGGCTGGCGGTCTGGTGCCGAGGTCGAGCGGCGCGAGCTGACGCAGTGGTTCTTCCGCATCTCGGATTACAGCGCGGAATTGCTGGAGGCACTGGACGGGCTGGACAACTGGCCCGAGAAGGTGCGACTGATGCAGCGCAACTGGATCGGGCAGTCGCGCGGGTTGCAATTCGCCTTTGGCACGATCGGCGCGCCCGAGGGGTTCGACCGGATAGAGGTCTATACCACCCGCCCCGACACGCTGATGGGGGCGTCATTCGTCGCTGTCTCTCCCGATCATCCGCTGGCGAAGCATCTGGAACGCCATGACACGCAGGTCGCGGCCTTCAACGCCGCGTGCCGCAAGATCGGCACCACGGAAGAAGCGCTGGAAAAGGCCGAGAAGAATGGCTTCGACACGGGCATCCGCGTGCGCCATCCCTTTGACAGCGATTGGGAATTGCCTGTCTATATCGCCAACTTCATCCTGATGGATTACGGCACCGGCGCGATTTTCGGCTGCCCGGCGCATGATCAGCGCGACCTGGATTTCGCGCAAAAATACGGGTTGCCGCATCCCGATGTGTTTGTCGCGCTCGACGATGACACGCCCGTATCGCAGACGGCCTTTGTTCCGCCCAAGACTGACAAGGTCCGCTACATTCGCGGCTTTGCAGGCGATCAGGTCCAGACCGGTGCCGAGGCGGTCGAGGCCGCCATCGCGTTCTGCGAATCGCGCGGGGTGGGCCATGGGGTCACGCAATACCGTCTGCGCGACTGGGGCCTGAGCCGCCAGCGCTACTGGGGCTGTCCGATTCCGGTCGTGCATTGCGACACCTGCGGTGTGGTGCCCGAGCGCAAGGAAAACCTGCCCATCGCGCTGCCCTATGATGAGGATGGCACGCCCATCGACTTTTCCATCCCCGGCAACCCGCTGGACCGGCACCCGAGCTGGCGTGACTGCAGCTGCCCCAAATGCGGCGCGCCCGCGCGGCGCGAGACGGACACGATGGATACCTTCGTCGATTCAAGCTGGTATTACACCCGCTTCACCAGTCCCCGCGCCACCACGCCGACCGAGCGGGCCGAGGCCGATTACTGGATGAATGTGGACCAGTATATCGGCGGGATCGAACATGCGATCCTGCACTTGCTCTATTCCCGTTTCTTTGCCCGCGCGATGGTCAAGACGGGGCATCTGCATGAGCGTGCGTCCGAGCCGTTTGACGCGCTGTTCACGCAAGGCATGGTGACGCATGAGATCTATGAGACGCGCGACGCGCGGGATCGCCCGGTCTATCACCTGCCCGAAGATGTCGAGGACGGGAAGCTGAAGGCAACGGGCGAGGACGTGCGCATCATCCCTTCGGCCAAGATGTCGAAATCCAAGAAGAATGTCGTGGACCCTGTCGATATCATTCAGGCCTTTGGCGCCGACACGGCGCGCTGGTTCGTGCTGTCCGACAGCCCGCCCGAGCGTGATGTGGAATGGACCAGCGCCGGGGCCGAGGCGACGTTCAAGCATCTTGGCCGCGTCTTTTCACTGTCCGAGCGGATCGCCGCGATGGAGGATGGCACCCCGTCGGATGCCGATACCGACCTCTTGCGCGCGATGCACCGCGCCATTGCCGATGTGACGAAATCCATCGAGAATTTCGCCTTTAACAAGGCGATTGCAGAGTTGTACGCCTTTACCAACACGCTGTCGCGCGCGCAGGCCAGTGGCGGCGCGCAGAAACAGGCGATGCGCTGCATGGCGCAGCTCATGGCGCCGATGGTGCCGCATCTGGCCGAAGAGGTCTGGAAGCGCCAGGGCGGCCAAGGCCTCGTCGCGCAGGCAGACTGGCCCAGGGCCGATCCGGCGATGCTGGTGCAGGACAGCGTCGTTCTGCCCATCCAGATCAATGGCAAGCGGCGCAGCCAGATCGAGGTCGCAAACAACGCCAGCAAGGAAGAGGTTGAAAAGGCCGCCCTTGCGGATGATGCTGTGATCAAGGCTTTGGCAGGCGGCGTGCCCAAGAAGCTGATCGTCGTGCCGGGGCGCATTGTGAATGTCGTTGTCTGACCGCAGATCATGTCTGTTTCTGCTGGCCATGCTGCCGGTCGCGGCCTGCGGTTTCACGCCTGCCTATGCGCCCGGCGGGGCGGGGCAGCAATTGCGCGGGCAGGTGCGCGCGGCGGACCCGCAAGGCGGCAGCGATTTCGATTTCGTCGCCGCGTTCGAGGAACGGCTGGGCCGCCCCACGGCGGCGCGCTACGCGCTTGATTACCGGATCGCGACATCCGAGCGTGGGGGCGGGCGCGTGGCCGGGCTGGGCGAGACGCGCATCTCGGTCTTTGGCACCATCACCTACACCCTGACCGAGATCGAGACAGGCGACACGGTGACCGAGGGCAGCCTGCGCAACTTTACCGGCTATTCGACCACTGACACCCAGCTTGCCACACGCCGCGCGCAGGAAGATGCGCAGGCGCGGCTGATGCGCATTCTGGCCGATCAGGTGGCAAACCGGCTGATCGCTGCGCTGGCCGAATGAAACTCTCGCCCCGCGATCTGGCCCGCCTGATTGCCAAGCCCGACCCCAAACTGGCCGGTTTGCTGATATTCGGCCCGGACACGATGCGCGTCGCGCTGAAACGGCAGGATCTGATCGCCGCGATGATCGGCCCGCAGGGTGAGGCCGAGATGCGGCTGGACCGGCTGCAGGCCAGCGAATTGCGGCGCGGGCCGCCATTGGTGGATATGCTCAAGGCGCAGGGGTTCTTCCCCGGCCCGCGCGTGGTGCTGGTCGAAGATGCGACTGAGGCGCATACCGATGCCATCCTGCCCGCGCTGGGCGACTGGCTGGAAGGAGATGCACAGCTTGTCGTGACGGCGGGCGCGCTCAAGGCCAGTTCGAAACTGCGCAAGGGGTTTGAAGGGGGCAGGGCGACGGGCGCAGTCGGTATCTATGATGACCCGCCGACGCAGGCAGAGGTCGAGGCCGCGCTGACCGCCGCCGGGGTGCAACCGGGGGCCGAGGCGATGGGCGATCTGATGGCGCTGTCGCGCGCGCTCGATCCCGGTGATTTTCGCCAGACGCTGGAAAAGCTCTCGCTCTACAAACATGGCGACGCGACGCCGGTATCGGTCGCGGATGTGGCCGCCATTACCCCCGCCAGTACCGAGGCGGCGGTCGACGATCTGCTGCATGCCGTGGCCGAAGGGCAGGCCGCGCAGGTGGGCCCGCTGCTGAACCGCTTGCAGGCGCAGGGCGTGGCGGCGGTGACGCTGGCGATCTTTGCCTTGCGCCATTTTCGCGCGCTCCACGCGATCTGCGCCGATCCCGGCGGCCCGTCTGCGGGTATCCAGCGGCTGCGCCCGCCGGTCTTTGGCCCGCGCCGCGACCGCCTGCTGGGGCAGGCGCAGCGCTGGGGGCTGGCGCGGCTGGAGCGCGCGCTGTCCGAGATGATCGCCGCCGATCTGACCTTGCGTTCAGCGTCGAACGCCCCCAGCATGGCGGTCATGGAACGCACTCTGATCCGGCTGGCCATGCTGGCGCGGCGCTAGAGAGGAAGCAAGATGTACACCGTCATTGGCCGCGCCAATAGTCGCGCCACACGCGTGCTCTGGATGCTCGAGGAACTCGGCCAGCCCTATGACCATGTGCCCGCCGCGCCGCGGTCCGAAGGGGTGGTCAGCTTCAACCCCGCGGGCAAGGTGCCTGTTCTGATCGAGGATGGCACCCCGATCACCGATTCGACGGCGATCATCCAGTATCTGGCCGACAAACACGGCGCGCTGACCTATCCGGCAGGCACATTGGACCGCGCGCGGCAGGACAGTCTGACGCAATTCCTGCTGGATGAATTCGACGCCGCGCTGTGGATGGCGGCGCGCCATTCCTTCGTTCTGCCAGAGGAGCTGCGCCAGAGCGCGATCAAATCTTCGCTGATCTGGGAATTCACGAACAGCCAGAAAACCCTTGTTAACCGGATGAGCGACGGGCCGTTCCTGATGGGCGCGCAGATGACCGTGCCCGATATCATTCTGACGCATTGCGGTATCTGGGCGCGGGTCGCGAAATTCCCGGTTCAGGAACCGCGCCTGTCGGACTATCTGGAAGCGATGATGGCCCGTCCGGCGCTGCAGACAGTCCTGACCAAGATGGGCTGAGCTTGGGGCCGGGGCAGGGCGCCCTCAGCTTATGCTGACGCTTTCTTCCGCGCTGACGCTCTGCCCGTCCTCATGCGTCCAGGTAAAGGTAAATTCCCCCGGTGCGGCGGCGCGGATAAAGAACGTGAAAGTCGGGTTCGCCGCGCTGCCATTTTCAAAATCATAGGCGAACACGGTTTCACCGTTCATCCTGGCCTCGAACCGGGTCAGCATGTCACGCGGGTCGTCGCTGGACACACCCGTGATCATGGGATGCGTGAGCAGGGTGCGGATCTCGATTTCCTCGCCCTCGCTGGCAGAGCCGGGCAGGCGGATACGGGGGGTGGACATGGTGGACATGGGGGCCCTCCTGTTCAGGTCCGGGTCAGGTGACGCAGCCGCCTTGCGTGACGGCCGTGCGCGCCGCAGCCTGCAGGACGCTGCCATCGCTCAGCTCGGCAATGACAAGGTATTCCTGTTCTTCGGCCAGACGAATGCGGGTGAACACCTCGGCGCGGGTCAGATGCGGGGTCAGATGAAAGCTGCCGATCCCCGGTGCCGGGTTGGCCGTGGCGATGATGTGGATGGCGGTCACATGATCATCCTCGGACATGGGGCTGTCCACACGGATGGTCAGCGGCACCTGCGCGCCGTTTTCCGCAACCGCCGGCGCATCCAGTTCGATCCCGCCCTCGCGCGGGTCGCGCCCGTCGAGAATGTCATCGATATGGACGGCGACATCGTCGCTCAGGTCCAGCGCCGCGACCGGGATGGGCAGGATCACAAGCGCGGCGGAGGCCGCCGTGCCCGAGACAAAGCTTCGCCTTGAAAAACGCATGCAGGCCTTCTTTCGGGTTTCCGTTTATGAGAACATATCGTCAGTGATGCTGTCATACCATGCGTCAGCGTAACGCGCCTCCAGCCGCCTCGTGCGCGCCATTTCGGACAGCTCCCCTGACGGCGACACGCCCCCCGAATCCGGCGTTGCAGCGATGCCATCTTCGGAAAGCCGAAAGGTCGCGGCGACCGAAATGCCGTAATCCTCGCCCGCGTGGCTGTAGCAGGTGTTGAAATAGACAGGGTCATCCCAGGCCGGGCGCCCCGATATCTCGGCCAGTGCGGCGGTGACAGCGGTTTTGGCGGTCGAATTGGCGATATAGCCCGATTTCGGCATGGGCGCCCCGATATTGGCGTCGCCAATCACATGGATATCGCGCGCGGCCTCGGCCTCGAATGTGCGGGGTTCAACCGGCACCCAGCCCGAGTCATTCGCAAGCCCCGCATCGCGCGCGATGCTGGCGGCATATTGCGGCGGGATCACATTGCCCATATCGACGCGGTGTTCTTCGCCGAACTCGCTGATGAAGAGCTTGTTCTCGGGGTCCACCCGCATGATCCTGCCATCGGCACTGGCGGGAATCCATTCGATCATGTCGCCATAGAGTTCGGCCCAGGCGGCCTCGAACAGGCCCTGTTTGGCAAACCCTTCCTTCGCATCAAACGCAAGGATCTTTGCCGTGGGGTTCGCCTGTTTCAGATGATGCGCAATCATGCTGATCCGCTCATAGGGTCCGGGCGGGCAGCGGAACGGGTTGTCCGGAATGGCCAGCCCGACAACTCCGCCTTCGGGCAGCGCTTCCAACTGGGCGCGCAGCAGGCTGATCTGGCTGCCATCGCCCCCCCACCATGCGTGGGGAAAGACCTCGGACGCGGCTTCGTCATAGCCTTCGATCGCATTCCAGCGCAGCCCGATCCCGGGCGACAGGATCAGCTTGTCATAGTCCAGCACATCCCCGCTGGCGAGTGTGACGCGATGGCCGTCTGCGTCGATCTCCTGCGCGCGGTCATGGATGACATCGACCCCGCGGGCGCGCAGCCCGTCGTAGGAATGGGTGATGTCGGACAGCTCGCGCTTGCCGCCAAGGATCAGGTTGCCATAGGGGCAGGTCACGAAACTGGTCTGAGGCTCGACCAGCGTGACCGACACATCCGGGTAGTTCATCTTGGCGAAGCGGGCAGCGGATGCACCGCCAAAACCGCCACCGATGATCAGCAGGCGGCCAGCGTTTTCAGCGCGCAGGATGCCGGGCATGGCCAGGGTCGCGGTCGAGGCGGTAACAAGCGTGCCAAACTGGCGACGGGTCAGAAATCTTGTCATGATGACACCCTCACTCCAATGACGAGAAGTAGTCAGCCAAGGCTGCGACTTCGGCCTCTGAATACCCCCGCGCGATGCGGTTCATGATCGTGGCCGGGCGTTCATCGGCCTGAAACTCCGCCCATGCGCGCAGAAAAGCCTCGTGATCATAGCCGCGCAGGTCAACGATCGGGCCTTGCCCGCCCCAGTCGGCACCGTGGCATCCGGCACAGGCCTGCGCGAGCATATGGCCATCAGCATCGTCGCCCAGCGTCGTCAGTGGCCAGCTCACGCATGTTATCGCCAGGGCGGCAGCAAGCAGTTTTTGACGCATCATCAGCGCACCCATGTGAAACCTTCATCTCATATGTTGATATATCGAGTCGCGCTTCGGGGCAATTCTCCGTTCTGGCGCAATTTTGGAATTTTTTCCTGAAAATGGTCTAATGAACGATCAATTTTCTGCTTGTCAGGTTTTTTGACTGCGTGGTGGAAATGACGTTCCGTCGGCTTCCTGCAATGGTAGCGGCGGTGCATTATCCGCCACAACGCGTTTCGGGCTATGGCTGCCAACGGACAT